>JADFWI010000281.1 GCA_015222985.1 Pseudomonadota bacterium
AAGCCGTTTCACGGCCAGGAAATGCTTGCCAGGGTGCGACTCCATCTGAAGTTGTCTCTTGCCACCAACTCTCTGATTGCAAGTCAGGCCGAAAAACTAAGACAGATCCAGGACGCCCAAGCCTCCATGCTGGTGGCGCCGGAAGACCTTCCGGAGGCCTGTTTTGGCGTTCATTATCTGCCCTTGCTGGAGGCCGGGGGAGACTTCTATGATGTCATGCCAATTTCAGATGAGATATTCGCATATTTTGTGGCGGATGTTTCAGGGCACGACATAGCCACGAGTTACATCACCGCCGCCGTAAAAGGCCTCTTGAGACAAAACTGCACGCCCATATACAAACCGGTAGAGAGCATGGTGATGATAAACAACGTGCTGGTGGAGATACTATCCGACGGCAAGTACCTGACGGCATGTTACGGCAAGTTGAACCGGAAGGTGAAGCTGATGTCGATTGTAAACGCAGGGCATCTCCCCGTTGTTTATCTTCCGAAAGACGCAGAGCCAAGATTTGTAGAAATGGATGGCGACGTTCTGGGCGCTTTTACGAACGTCTCTTACGGAAAGCAGGATATCGAAGTCAGTGACGGTGACAGATTTTTTTTCTACACGGACGGTCTTATTGAAAGGCCCGGGGAAAAGAAAGTGTGGTCCGGAGCCCTGCCGGAATTGCTGGAAAGATGCGTCGCCGTGAAGGACGTTCCCATCGACGAAGCCGCTGAAAGACTGGTCAGCCTGATGCTGGAGAACACAGACAAGCCTGAGGACGACGTGGTGGTGCTGGTGGTTGAGGTGTAACGGTGAACAAGTGCCTTGGACCAATGACCTTCACCGTTTCTCATAATCCGGACGGAATCGATCTCCGCTTTTCGGCGACGCTGGAAAATATTGATAGGGTTGCCGAGGAAACGAAAAGGTTCGTCCGTAGAATGGATGTTGAAGAACACACCTTTGACGTTTTCCTGGTCCTGAGGGAGGCGCTGGTCAACGCGGTAATTCACGGAAGCGGCGGTGATGGCCAAAAAATCGTTTCCTGCACGCTGCGACTGGAGGACGGCAGCCTCATTATGGAAATCGAAGATGAAGGAGAGGGTTTTGATTGGCGAGGATGCCTGGCAAAAAGCCCTGATCCGAACTCTGATTGCGGCCGCGGACTGGGTATCATGAAAGAATACTGTGCAGATTTTAGATTCAACGACAAAGGGAACGGACTCATTATGAGGAAAAGATTGTCCTCCAGGGTTGCGCATTGTCAAGAAATAAGTGCTCTGCCGTCAATAAAATGACAGGCTTGCGCTACGTGCCTACAGGATGCCCCGGTTGCCATGCTTTTTTTATGATTTCCCACACGCCGTTTTTCGGTGATAACAACCTGAAAACACAGGTAAAGAGCAACGCTCAAATGGTCTTGCCAGGTTATTGGCATATATATTGCCGTAGAGTGTGTAGTCCAACGAACGAAGAAGTCGCATCCCGGCTGAGTCAGGTAACTCGCTTCGCTCGCAACCTGACCTACGTTCTCTGAAAAAGATGAACATCGAACATCGAACGTCCAACATCGAATGTTGAATGGGGAAATGGGCTAAAAACTAGGAACGGGAGGGATCAATGGCAAAAGCTAAGAAAAAGGCTCAACAGGAGGTTGTTAAGCCAGAAAAGGACGTTGTCGCCTCCATGGCAGAGGCGTTCAGAGAAAAACTGCTCAAAATCGTTCAAAGTGGCGTCAAAGACCTTGTCATAGACCTTATGGGTGTTGAGATGGTCGACTCAGTGGGCATTGGCGTGCTTGTGGCCACCCATAATTCCGTGAGCAAGGCAGGCGGAAAGATGTCGGTCACCAATGTCTCAGAAGATATCTATAAGCTTTTCAAAACCATGCGGCTGGATCAGCATTTTGAAGTGAGCCCGGTGGCTGGGTAAATCGGCTCAACGGGCCAACGGATAAACCAAACAACGGAGGAAGACCATGACGATTGAAATGGACGAAACCATGCAGATGTATGTGGAAGAGTCTCAGGAACATCTTGCGGACATTGAGAATGACCTCTTGGCTATTGAAGAAGGCGGGGCTGACATAGACGAGGATCTGGTCAACAAGGTCTTCCGCGCCGCCCATTCCATCAAAGGAGGGGCAGGCTTCATGGGCCTGACTAATATCAAGGAGCTTTCCCACAAGATGGAAAATGTCCTTGGCATGATCCGCAGCCAGGAGATGGTTCCAAATCCGGAGATAGTCAACATCCTCCTGCTCGCCTCTGATGCCCTGAGAAATCTCATATCCAATGTCACCACAAGCAATGACATAGATGTGACAGAGCACATTGAAGCGCTGATAAGTCTGGCCGAAGGCTCTCTGCCTGATGAGAGTAAAGAGAGTATTTCCAAAATGCTCGATATCTCTTTTCCTGGCGGACAGACCGTTTTTTCTGTGGCCGAATACGACATTTCCAATGCCAGGAAAGGGGGAAAATTTATCTACCTGGTGGACTACGACCTGATTCATGATGTGCACAACAAGGGCAAAAACCCCCTGGACGTCTTAAAGGACGTGGAGAAATCCGGCATTATCCTGGAAAGCAAGGTCGATATAGAAGGCGTTGGCTCCCTTGAGGATGGAGAACTGTCGAATCGTCTTCCCTTCCTGATCCTGTTTGCCACCATACTGGATCCGACCGTGGTCAATGCCCTCTTTGAGATCGAGGGAGACCACATCTATGAACTTGCCGAAGACCTGACCACCAGGCTCATCGATCAGGCATCTTCTCAGGAAGAGGTTGTTTATAAAGAGGCCAAGGCTGAGGCAGTAGAGAAAGCCGACGCCAAGATAGAACCTGAAACAGAGACTGAAATGCCTGAAGAAGATGAATTGCAACGCGCCGCAGAAGAGATTTCTCCAAAAGAACCTGAAATCAAGCCGATTGAGCAGGCCGCACCAATGCCTTCAACAGGGAAACAGGCAAACGGGCAAACGGGCTCAACCGTAACCGATGCCAGCCTTCGCGTCCACGTAAGTCTGCTGGACTCTCTCATGAATCTTGCCGGAGAGCTCGTCCTGGGCAGAAACCAGCTCCTTCAGGCCATTGAGTCAAAGGACTTTCGCACGATTCAACTGGGGGGCCAGCGCCTGGATCTCATAACCTCTGAACTCCAGGAAGCCATCATGCTGACTCGGATGCAGCCCATAGGAAACGTATTCAACAAATTCCAGCGCGTGGTGAGAGACCTGGCCAGAAATCTGGGCAAGCAAGTGGAACTGGTCATTGACGGATCAGAGGTCGAACTGGACAAAACCATCATTGAGGCAATCAGTGATCCACTTACGCACCTGGTCCGAAATTCGGCAGATCACGGCATAGAGATCCCTGATGAGAGGCTTAAGGCCGGCAAAGAGGCAGCAGGGACAATCCATTTGAAGGCCTTTCATGAGGCGGGGCAAGTAAATATTGAGATAATCGATGATGGAAAGGGCCTGGACGGCAATATGCTGGCCGCCACGGCCATGGCCAAAGGCCTGATAACAGAAGATCAGGCAAGAACCATGTCTGACAAAGAAAAGGTGAATTTGATATTTCTTCCCGGGTTTTCCACGGCCAAGGAGGTCACGGACGTCTCCGGCCGGGGGGTTGGGATGGATGTAGTCAAGACGAACCTGGACAAGTTGGGCGGCGTGGTGGACATAGAGTCCGAGCTGGGCAAGGGCACAAGGGTCCGCATAAAGCTTCCCCTGACACTGGCAATTATTCCGAGTCAGATAATTGCCACAGGAGGAGACCACTATGCAATCCCACAGGTGAACATGGATGAACTGCTTCGGATTCCGGCACGTCAAATCAAGGAACGTATAGAGAAAGTGGGAGATGCAGCAGTCGTAAGGTTGCGCGGGCAATTGCTCCCCCTGATCAGTCTGAATGATGTTCTAGGAATAGAACAGACGTATATCGATCCGGAGGACGGAGAAGAAAAGCCGGAGAGACGAGAACGCATGGCTGACAGGAGATCAAAGGAGAGTCCGATTGAGGCTGAAAGTTCAAAGCCAGAGGCTGAAGGCTCAAGGCTGAAGGCTGAAGGCCCGAGTGAAGCTCAAGGTTCAAAGCTCAAAGCTGAAAGCCCAGAACACACAACTCATGAGGATCGGAGAGAGAAACGTGACAGGCGCTTTCATGCGGAAAGCGCTGTTAATATTGTCGTGGTTACTACCGGAGCCTTAAAGTACGGGCTCGTTGTTGACAAGTTGCACGACTCCGAAGAGATCGTGGTGAAGCCCATGGGTCGTCATTTCAAGCACTGCAAGGGATATGCAGGCGCCACCATCATGGGTGATGGTCGTGTGGCCCTCATACTCGATGTGGGCAACCTGGCCCGCATGGCCGGCCTGACTTCCCTGGAAGGCACTGACAGGGCCACTGAAGTGGCCAAGGAAAGCGCTGAAGCCGTCACGGCCAAGAAAGATATGCAGTCCCTGCTGGTGTTCAGGAGCGCTGAGGACGAACAATTCGCCGTCACTCTGAGCCAAGTGGAGCGCATTGAAAAGGTCAAGGCAAAAGATGTGGAAGAAGTGGGTGGAAAAAGGGTGATGAAATACCGTGGCGGAAGTCTTCCTTTGATCAGCATTGATCAGGTGGCTCAAGTTAAACCTCTGGCAGAAAAAGAAGATCTGCTTGTCATCGTTGTCGTGATCGCGGGGAAAGAAATTGGTCTCCTGGCCATAGGCCCAGTAGACGCAATGGATGTAACAATCGAAGTCGACGGCGCGACCCTGAAACAACCGGGCATCATGGGTTCTGCCGTTATCGGTGAGCACACCACGCAAATGGTAGACATGTACGGCCTGGCTGAGGCCTTAAACCCGGATTGGTTTGCTGAGCAGGAGGCGGTTCAGACATCAGACGGCGAGGTTCTCACCGTCCTGATTGCCGAAGATTCCAACTTTTTCCGCAACCAGGTCAAGGGTTTTATTGAAGACAGTGGTTACAACGTCATTGATGCAGAGGACGGGATGGTCGCCTGGGATCTTCTTGAGGAACATGCAGATGAGATCTCTCTCGTGGTCACTGACATAGAAATGCCAAACATGAATGGTTTTGAGCTAACCAAAAAAATAAAAGGAGATGAGCGCTTCTCCCATTTGCAGGTTATAGCCCTTACGACACTGGCCGGCGAAGGAGATATAGCAAAAGGAAAAGAAGTCGGCATTGATGATTATCAGATCAAGCTGGACAGGGAGAAGTTGATGGAGAGTATTCGAAATCGGTTGACTCATTAGTCATTGCTTACTCGTCATTGGTCAATTGGTGAGCAGTTGGCGGGTTATCTACCGATAAATGCCTAAAGTGCCTAGAATGCCTAAAATGCCTAAAATAGTAAGTTCAAACGGGCAACGGGCAAAGCCGGACCAACGGGTTAACGGGCAAAACCGGCTCAACCGGCCAAACCAACGAAACGGAGGTAAGAATCTATGGGGCAATCAGCAGAAACGAAGACGAGTGAAGATGTTGTTGAACTTGCTACTTTCTATGTGGGAGATGCGCTGTGTGGCATGGACATAGTCAACGTTCAGGAGATCAACAAGCATACGGAGATGACGAAGGTGCCGCAATCGCCGGAATGCGTCATGGGTATCCTGAACATGCGAGGCCAGATTGTGACCATCATTGACCTTGGGAAAAAAATCGGCCTCTCTTCAACTGGCCTGAGCGCTGATTGCCGGAATATTATAGTGAATTCAGGGGGGGAGTACATTGGCCTGCTGGTGCCGCGGCTAAGCGACGTGGTGCAGGCCGACTGGGAGAAGGTGGAACAGCCTCCGGCGAACATAGGCGGTGTTCAGGGAAAGTTCTTTAAGGGGGTATACAAGACCGAGAACAGCCTGATCGGCATTCTGAACGTGGAAGAGGTGCTGAAGGAGGAAGAGGGTTAGTGACCAATGACAAATGAGAAGGCCCTTAGAGTACTCGTAGTTGACGACACCGTAGTGTACCGCAAGGTCGTAAGCGATGTGCTGGCTGAATTGCCTGCTGTGGAGGTAGTGGGCGTGGCCCACAACGGCAAGATAGCCGTGGCAAAGATTGCTTCCTTGAAACCAGACCTTTTGACTCTCGATATAGAAATGCCGGAAATGAATGGCCTTGAAGTCCTGGCCCATATGAAGAAAGAGGCGCCGGATGTGGGCGCCATCATGCTCAGCACGCTCACCCAGAAGGGCGGAGAGATGACCATGAAGGCATTGGAACTCGGGGCCTTTGACTTCATCCCCAAGCCGGAAACCGGCAGCATGGAAGAGAGCAAAGAAGCTGTAAAGAACGCGATTGCTCCCATGCTGAGAGCATTTGCCCGTCGCAGAGAGATAAAGAGCATACTGGGAGACAGGCCTCACCTTGCAGGAACCGGGACAGAAAAGAAAAGAGCATCAGGGTCCACTGGCGTGGCTCAACCCATAAAGGCAATTGCCGGTCAGAGGCGAGGAAAGTCTGAGATTGTGTCGATCGGCATTTCTACTGGCGGTCCCAATGCTCTAGCGCAAATGCTTCCAAAACTTCCCGGCGACCTGAACGTGCCGTTTCTGATTGTGCAACATATGCCGCCTGTTTTTACACAGTCTCTGGCCAAGGGCCTTAACTCCAAGTGCTCTATAGAGATCAGAGAGGCGAGTGACGGAGAGCCGATTCAGCCCAATACAGCTCTCATTGCTCCTGGCGGCAAACAGATGAAGGTCGTGGCTGGAGCAGATGGAAAGACCAGAATTGTCAGAATAACCGATGATCCTCCTGAGAACAGTTGCAAGCCGTCTGTGGATTATCTTTTCAGGTCAGTGGCTCATCACTACGTGGGAAGAGCTACAGGAGTGATTATGACCGGGATGGGCTCAGATGGCACGCTCGGTCTCAAACTGATGAAACGAAACGGCGCCACCGTCATCGCGCAAGATGAAGCCACCTGCGTTGTCTACGGAATGCCCAAGGAGGCAATCGATGCCGGGGTCGCTGATCTGGTTGCGCCACTTGAAAGGATTGCAGGGGAGATTGTCAAGACGGTTAGGCATTAGTCTCGTTGAGGAAACCAATGACGAAAATAGCTCCAGATGAAATGAAGACTATTGCCAAGTACGTGAAGGACGTGTCCGGGATTGATCTCGATCAGAGCAAGGCGTATCTGATTGAGACAAGACTCGGGCCTGTTGCTGAAGAAGTGGGCTGTTCCTCATATGCTGAACTGCATCAAAAAGCCATATTGGACGCTACAAAATCTATTAAAGAGAAGATCATTGACGCTATATCTACCAATGAGACCCTGTTTTTTCGCGATAGCGGCCCCTTTGAATTACTTCAACACAAAATCCTGCCGGAAGTCATTGACATGCGAAGCGCCAAATCTTCCACTCTCTTGCCCACACCTATCCGCATCTGGAGCGCCGCATGCTCCACTGGACAGGAGGTTTACAGTATTGCTTTCGTACTGAAAGAACTC
>JADFWI010000282.1 GCA_015222985.1 Pseudomonadota bacterium
AGGTGTTCTCCTTCGTGTGAAACCTCCTTTTTGAGGCCCCTGGTGTCCCCCAATCACCCCAGGGGCCTTTTTCTTTGTTTCATCTCTTTTCACGTCGAGTCTATCCCCAGATCCTTGTCTGCGGCAAAAGACGCGGTTTTGACGGGGTCAAAAAAGTGTGAAGCCTCTGCCAGAGCGCCGGAGATTTCGTCTGTTTTGCCCTCATCTACCCACTGCTTCAGTTTTTCCAGCAATGAGCTGTACATGGCGAGGGGGCGCTTAGCCTCGGGGTTCAGTGCGATCAGCTCGGCATATAGCCTGGGGTCTTGGCTGAAGAGTCTGCCTATGAGACTCATGTGGATTCTAAAAAGCGGTGTGCTGTACCTTTTGAGATCGTTCGGGTCATGATCCAACTCTTTAAGCAGGAGACCCATGAGCATGGTACTCATATGTCCCATGGCCTGAACAATGGCCATGATCTTGTCGTGCTTTTCCGGAGAGATTATCTCCAGCCTTGCGCCATGAGCCGAAAGCAAATCCGTCAACCACGGGAGCCATTTTTCGGCTCGAGCAGGACAGAGGATAATGGTCTGACCTTGAAGGTCTTCAGCATCAGGCCCAAAGAGCGGGTGAGTGCCGATTACTTCTGATTGTGAATAACTTACCATGCAGTCAACGGGCTTGACTTTCAGTGACGTCAAATCCATGAGGAGCGATTCTGGGCGAACGAAAGGCCCGAGTTCTTCAATGACCTTGCAGGTTTTACCTATGGGAACGCTTATGACCACAACATCACTGCTCCTAGCCACGGACTGCATGTCTCGGTGTTCTCTTGCTTCAACACCATGCACTGTATGGCCGGCTGTTTCAAAAAACCGGGAAAACCACCTGCCCATGCGGCCGGCGCCTCCGATGATGCCGATATTGCATCTTTTCATCCCAAAACCCTCTGCCGTAACAAATGATCCACAATCACAAGCCGTACCATTGCCTCACACACAGGCACGATCCTGGGAATGGCAGAAATGTCGTGCCGCCCCTTGACAGAGATCGTGGTGGGCTGTGAATGGATATCAATGGTTTTTTGCTCTATCTGAATCGAGGGGATAGGCTTTACCGCGGCCCTGAGGATAATATCGTCGCCATTGGAAATACCTGCAAGGATCCCTCCTGAGCGGTTTGTGGCAAATCCTTCCGGTGTGATCTCGTCGTTGCACTCAGAGCCCAGCAGCCTGGCTGCCTCCATGCCCACTCCGATTTCAACCGCCTTTACGGCCCCTATACTCATGAGGGCTTTTGCAAGGTCCGCATCCAGCTTGTCAAAGACGGGTTCCCCCAGTCCCGGGGGACACCCATGGACCAGCACTTCAACAACACCCCCGGCGGAATCTCCACAAGTCCTGATCTCCTCTATCTTTTTCTCCATCAGAGCTACTGCATCCCGATCAGGAGTAAGAAAAGGATTCTTTTCAACATCCTCAAGGTCCATCTTCTGTGCCCTGATTCCTGCAAGCTCCAGGGTATAGGCAGTCACTGTGATACCCTCTTGGTCCAGGACCGCTCTAGCCACCGCGCCTGCTGCAACGCGCGCCGCTGTTTCCCTGCCCGAGGCCCTGCCTCCGCCCCTGTAGTCGCGTATCGCGTATTTTTTCTGGTAGGTGATGTCTCCGTGGCCTGGCCTGAAGGTATCTTTGATTGCCTCATATGCTTTACTGTCTACATCCTTGTTATGAATAAGGAGGGAGATGGGCGTTCCCGTGGTCCTTTCTTCAAATACACCAGAGAGTATTTCCACCTTGTCCGGTTCACGTCTTGTAGTGCTTGCCGGGGCGCCCCTGGCTCTTCTCCTGTCTAATTCGTTCTGAATATCAGATTCGGTCAAGCGCAGCCGAGGTGGACATCCGTCAATCACCGCCCCCAGGGCCTTTCCATGTGATTCGCCCCAGGTGGTGACAACGAATGCTTTACCAAAACTGTTTCCTGACATAAGTCCTCCGAGGCCCTACCAGGGCCGTGAACCGTGACTTGTGTAATCGTAAATTGGATAGCGAAAGCCGGAGTCCGCAGGCCGGCAAGAAATCCTCCGACACGCACAAATGATAATCCGCCATCCGCCATCCAGTATCAGGGATCCGGCATCTGGCATCCGCCGCAAATGACTAACAAACCCCCCGGCACCATGTAACTGACGCCGTACTTTTATTGGTTTCTGGAAAACCTGGTCCTGGGCCAGGTCAGAGATAGATGGCTCTGCCTTGGAGTTTTGTGTCTAAAATCACAAATTCCAAGCACCAAATTTCAAACAAA
>JADFWI010000283.1 GCA_015222985.1 Pseudomonadota bacterium
GCATCTCAGCATGAGATTTCTAGAATGGCAACATTCATTAACTTTAGGCATTTTTGGCACTTTAGGCATTTCAAACATTTAGGCATTTCGACGGAACCGAGTACGGCAGAGCCAATGACTCTTTCAGCCTGAACTGAAATGAATACTGACTAATGACCAACAACCAAGGAGAACGTCAATTGAACGGGCATCCACACACATCACCGAAGCATACCGGTCAGGGTGGCAAAAAACAGGGGTCCGATCTGCGCCTCATTGCCTGGGAGGTTACCCGGAATTGTAACCTTAACTGTATCCATTGCCGGGCCGCAGCGACTGAAGGGCCCTACTCTGGAGAACTGGATACTGATGCCTGTTTCAAGTTTCTTGACGAGGTCAGAGAGGTCGGAAAACCTGTGATTATTCTGACAGGTGGCGAACCTTTGATGCGACCGGACATCTTTGAGATTGCCCGGTACGGCAATGACAAGGGCCTCCGCATGGTCATGGCCCCCAACGGCACGCTAATCACGGAGTCAAATGCAAAACAGATGGTTGAGGTCGGAATTCAGCGAATCAGCATTAGCCTGGATGGAGCCACAGCGGAAAGCCACGATCTGTTCCGCCGGGTGGAAGGCGCCTTTGAGGGGGCTCTGCGTGGCATCAAATGGGCTAATCAGGCCGGTCTTGACTTTCAGGTGAACACTACGATCACGCAGCAGAATTTTCATGAGCTGTCAAAGATTCAAGAACTGGCCGTTAAGTTGGGTGCGGTGGCTCACCATATCTTCCTGCTTGTTCCCACTGGCAGAGGCAAATACATTGTGGATCAGGAAATCTCGGCGCAACAGTATGAAGAAACCCTGAACTGGTTTTATGATCAGCGGGACAGAACCCCTCTTCAATTGAAAGCCACCTGTGCCCCACACTATTACAGGATACTTAGACAGCGGGCCCGTAAGGAAGGCAAAACGGTTACGTTCAAGACCCACGGGCTTGATGCCGTGACGCGGGGTTGCCTGGGCGGGGTCGGCTTTTGTTTTGTGTCAAACACCGGCATAGTCCAACCATGCGGATTTCTGGACCTCAATTGCGGTAATGTGACGCAGACTCCATTCCCGCGTATCTGGAATGAATCAGAAGTATTCAACGCCCTGAGGGATTACGACAGACTAAAGGGAAAGTGCGGCAAGTGCGAGTATCGAAAGGTCTGCGGTGGTTGTCGCGCAAGAGCTTATGAGGCTACAGGTGACTATCTTGCTGAAGAACCTCTCTGTCTGTATCAACCGAAAGGGAGTTGATCCCGCCTGAAATTCTTGACCAAATCCTGCCTTTGTAGTAGTCTTTAAAGATCAATTTTTACATATAAGGAGACAGCCCATGCGTGTCCGGTCGTTGATGATTGAAGATCCCATTACCGTGTCAGAACGCACTTCCGTTCAAGAAGCCATTCACATCATGCAGGAGAACTCTATCCGGCACCTTCCTGTTGTAAGCCGGTCACAGAAGTTAGTGGGATGGGTCACCCTCGGAGATATGAAACAGGGTCTGCTTCCTGCTGTTGTCACCGGCCTGTCTCTGGCGGACTTGATGATCAGAGAGCCCGTTACCATAAACCCCGACGCTAACGTTGAGACCGCCGCCCGGATCATTTTTGAAAAAAAGATCGGCGGCATGCCTGTTATCGATAACGGTAAGAAGGTGATAGGAGTTATTACGGTTACGGATATCTTGGGCGCCTTCGTCAAAATCATGGGTATCCTGGCCAATGGATCGAGGGTCGAGGTAGACGTGGGGAATAAGCCGGACGGTTTTGAAAAGGTTTCACGCATAATCCACGATAATGGTGGTGAAATCGTCAGTGTGGGGATTGACCCTGACGTCAGTGACAAGAAAATCTTTTATTTCCGCCTCAAACGGTGTTTGACAGACACCATTGTGAAGGCGCTAAAGAAAAAGAAATACATAGTTCTCTCCTCTGACTGATAGCCCTCCGGCCGGTACAATTTGATTTCTATTTCGTAAGCCACGTTTCCAAGATATAGGTCTTCAGTATAGTATTCGCCCCGGTCCGGACTCTCACAATTTGACAACCCCTTGTCCGAGCTGTGTCAAAACTTTGACAAATTAAGAACATCTGGACCAAATTCATCCAAGCTCTTTCCCTGTATATCGCAACACACCCCCCTGGCTGTTTGAAACTCCGGGCAATTGTCTGCCTCCAGTATTTTGGCACGATTTGTGCTGAACTGGCTATTCATTGAAATCGTAATCGCCTCTGCCTTGTGTGCGGTTGACGCAGGTGGGGGTGGTCGGAGGCCTTCAACTTTCTACACAACGTGCTGACGCCCAAAGGCAATGTCCAACGGAGGGACTGCGATGAAACCAAGGCTGAATCCTGTTTGCAAGAAAGGCGAAAGAAACCTCTACTGCTTATATTACGGAGATTGTTTGGATCATGCGGTCAATCATCGGTGGCGACACTGGAATTGTTCTGAGTGCTCATACAAATTCACACAAGAAGTTGTCAATGCCGTGAGAACCGTTGATGATTCAAACATATTCTATGAATTGCCCCCTTCCTTTTCCGCTGAGGTTTGGCACACATTTGATTGAGTTGAAAATGAAAGACAAGCCTAAGAGTGAGACTTCTCTCCCTATTGAGGAAATCATAAAGGCCGCAGAAAGGTTGCCTCCGTTTCCGGCGGTGATCTGGAAGGTCATGTCTTTGCTTCGCAGAATGGCGCCTGCGAGCGAGATCGAAGCCGTGATCCAGTACGACCAGGCGATTGCGGCAAAGGTATTGGCTCTGAGTCGTTCTGCCTATTATGCTCGAAGGCATGCCATAGGTTCATTGAGGGATGCCATAGTCGCTCTCGGGGATGAGCAGTTGACCCGAGTCGTTATGACTGCCTGCGCAGGCCGTTATTTTGAGTCCGAGATTTCCGGCTATGAACTCAGGGAAGGCCAGTTGTGGCAACATGCCGTGGCAACGGCGCTGCTGGCCGAGACAGCGGCGCGTCGTCTCGGAGAGAAGAAGGTTATGACGGTTTACACGGCTGGGTTGCTCCACGACATTGGCAAAGCCGTGCTGAGTTTCTACGTAAAGACGTATCTGGATGCCATATTGACCCGAATGAGCAGAAAAGGCATACCGTTTCTCGATGCTGAGCGTCAGACACTGGGTATGGATCATCAGCAGTTGGGGGAGATGATCGCCAAACGCTGGCGTTTTCCTCCGGAAGTGGTCGCAGGTATTGGCTACCATCACTGTCCGAAAAAAGCAAAAGCTCACCAGGACATAGCCGCTGCGGTTTTTGTGGCCAACAGGACTGCCAAAGCCATGGGTTTTGGCTGCGGGATGGAGAGCCTTGTTGAGTCGTACGAGGATGAGGTTTTTCAGTTATTGGGGATCACTCCCGGCAAGGCGGCACAATTCTGGACAGACATGTCGGATGTGTCGGATGATATTAAGCACGTGGTGTCTGAGGAAAGCCCTGTCTTAGGGCTCGCGCAAGAGTAAAAAGCCTGGCCCAGAGGACCAGGCTTTGGTTATCCGCCGGAGGCGGATTTGCTTTGTTGGAAGTTCATTGAATATTGGAATTTGAGATTTGTTTGAAATTTGGTGCTTGGAATTTGAGATTTTAGACACAAAACTCCAAGGCAGAGC
>JADFWI010000284.1 GCA_015222985.1 Pseudomonadota bacterium
CCAGCGGGAGATGATGAGGATATTCCTGCAGGCGTGAAGAAACGGCTTGCTACTGTCACTCGCAAACGGCGTGAAGCTGAACGTACATCGGCAACTCTTCAGACACAAAATCAAGAACTTCTTTCCAGAATTGAGGCCTTAGAGCATCCAGGAGAGAAGTCAGGGAAAGAACCTCAAATTGATGAGTATGAAACCGAAGAAGAATACCTGGAGGCCGTGAGTGATTATAAGGCAGACCAAAAAATTGCCGAGCGTGACACAGCAGCACAAATTGAACAAGAAGACGAGATCAGGGAAGAACAGGAAGCAGAGGCCCAGGCGCGACAAGGGGCCTTAATGGAAAAGTTGCAAAAAGGCGTTGAAAAATACGATGATTTTGAAGATGTGATTGAAGACCTGAATATAACCGGTGACATGATTAGTATTCTTGAATCTTTTCCGAATATTCCCGACGTGGTATACGCACTGGGTAATGATCCGGAAATAGTAGCTAAACTCGTGGAAATGCCTTTTCTTGAGGCAGCATATACGATGAAGAAGATATCGGACGGTCTGACAAAGAAGAAATTGACTAAGGCCCCCGCACCAGTTAAACCAGTATCAACGTCTGGGGGAGCGATTAAATCGCTTGAACAGATGTCTCAGAAAGAATACAATATGTACCGAGACAAACAAGATCAAGAACGGAGAGGTACGTATTAAGATTTACAGACAAGCCGTAAATGGGCTTGGTGAAAAAATTATAGAGGGCACAGTCCTAAAGTAAAATACGCTGAATAAGCGGCGATAGTATTACTCCTTATATCCTTGGAGTTTTCAAAAGGGTAGCAGTCAAAAACCTAAAATTGAAAACTTTAACAGTCTGGCATTAAGCAGATAAAGGATAAAGGTGTAATATTATGGCTTTAGTATCATCCACCATTATTGCAAAAGAAAGCTTACGCATGCTCGAAAATCAACTCGGGATGTCGAAAATGGTTTTCAGGGATTGGGAAAATCAGTTTGCCAAGGATGGCGACACTCTCGGCATCAGAAAACCAAATGCCTTCCGGGCCTCCAAGCAGCGAACCCGTGTTCCGTCTCCACTCAACGAGAATACAGTAACTCTCACCGTAGCGACTCAGGCTCACGTGTCGTTTGAGTGGTCTTCTAAGCAGATGACCGATACGCTTGACCGTATTTCTAAGCGTTACATCAAACCCGCCATGTCCGCGTTGGCTAACACCATGGACGTGGATCTGTACGACCTTCACGACAATGTTTACAACCAAGTCGGTACTCCCGGTACAGCACCTTCAGACTATGATGTCTATGCAGATGCACGGCGTAGGCTGAATGAAGAGGCTATCCCCCTGGATAACCGCTATGTGTGCCTCAATCCAAAAGGTGAAGCCGAAACTATGAAGGGCCTCAAGGGTCTCTTCAACGAGAAAATGATCAATGACATCATTGCAAAGGGCGCCCTGGGATCATTGGCCGGGTTTGACACCTATATGGCCCAGAATGTTCAGGCCCATACTACGGGATACTTTACGACTGCTTCAACACCAGTGGTAAACGGCGCGAACCAGACCGGGGCTGCTCTTATTACCGATGGTTGGAGTGCTGGGGCTGCTACTCTGAAAAAGGGTGACGTCTTTACCGTGGCTGGCGTATATGCAGTCAATCCGAAAACCGGGGCCTCTACTGCCGAACTGAGGCAGTTTGTTGCCACGGCGGATATACTTGCTACAGGCGGGGATATCACTATCGCAATTTCACCGAGTATTGTGATTTCTGGTCCCTTGCAGACCGTTACGGTTTCACCGGCAGATGGTGCGGCTCTTACCATGGTCGGGACTGAAAGCACTCAGTATCCTATCAATATCGCCTTTCACAAGGAATGCTTCACCTTGGCAGTCAGGCCCCTTGAGATTCCTTCCAGTGCAGTATATGGCGCAAGGGAGTCTTATAACGGGTTGTCTGTGCGGGTGATGAAGGCTTATGACATCAATGAGGATGTTGAAGTGCTCAGATTCGATGTATTGTATGGGACATTATGCCAAAGGCCTGAGATGGGGGTGCGGATAATCGGGTGATAAGTACCTGAAATTATTACACTTTTTGTACTGGGGTGCTTAATGCTTTATCGGTTGACCATCCTAGTACATTGAGGCGTTCCCATA
>JADFWI010000285.1 GCA_015222985.1 Pseudomonadota bacterium
AGCCGAGGATACCGCATCTCCTTTGTTGGCAAGAGTTCGGCGTAGCCGACTACAGCCTCACCCTTGCCGCCTTGAATCTGCGGTATCCTCGACTTTTGCAACGTTAGGGAGAACTCTGGGGCCCCGCCCCAATCGGAATGGTGGAAAGCTGGAATAACGGGTATGAATTTTGAACGCAAAAGAACATAGAAATTCCGAGTCATCAAGGCTAAGAGTCGCCTTGCTTTCGGGTGGTATCTCCTCTGAGCGTGAAGTCTCGGTCCAAAGCGGCAACCAGGTGTATGAAGCCCTTGACAAGGCGAGATACGACATCACACGCTATGACCCGGCCACCGACCTCGGAAAACTTGTAGCCGATGCGTCCGGCATCGATGTGGCATTCATTGTCCTGCACGGGCCTTATGGCGAAGACGGCACTGTTCAGGGGCTTCTCGAACTCCTTCATATCCCCTATCAGGGTTCTGGCGTGCTGGGAAGCGCCCTCGCAATGGACAAATGGGTATCCAAACGGCTGTACAAGGAGGCAGGCATCCCAGTGCCGCCATTTGAAGTGCTGATGCGAGGAGAGACTTGCGATGCGAAAAGCCTTGCCGAAAAACCCGGATACCCGTTGATTGTCAAGCCGAGGCACGGTGGGTCCAGTATCGGCACGACTGTCGTGCTGACCCCAGAGGAATTGCCAGGGGCCCTTGACACCGCCTTTGAATATGGATCACACGCAATTGTTGAGGCCTACCTGGAAGGTCTTGAGATCACGGGGGGTGTCCTGGGAAATAGCGACCTGCAACTGCTCCCTATTGTGGAGATTATACCTGAATCCGGCTATGAATTCTTTGACTACGAGGCAAAATACAAGGAGGGGGCTACCCGCGAAATCTGTCCGGCCCGAATCAGCAAAGCCCTTTCTGATCGCGCTCAATCCTATGCCGCCACTGCCCATAAAGCACTCTGTTGTCACGGATATAGCCGGACTGATATGATCATTAATGACGACACCATTTACGTTTTTGAAACCAATACGATCCCGGGGATGACACCTGTGAGCCTTTTTCCGTTGGCGGCAAAGACCGCGGGGATTTCCTTTAGCCGGCTCTTGGATCGTCTCATCGAGCTTGCCCTGGAAGATAGCAATGATCATTCGAACAAACCCTGAGCTAAAAAAGCGATATGATGAGCTGAAAGCAGGCGACTGTTTCATCGGTTTGCTCAGCTTCAAAAACGTGAAGCACCGCGTCTGCGTAGACCTTCTTGAAAGAGGCGTTAAGCTCTTCCCCTCTGCCCTCTCCCAAACCCTTAGCCGTTCCAAGGTGGCCCAGGCCGTAAGCCTCCGGCAGTGGATGATTCCGCACACTTTAATCATCACCAGACGCTTTGACCTCATGCTTGCCATAAACACCTATGGTCAGCATGGCATCGGCCCCGTGGTTAGCAAAGAGGACCATCTCCACTGCGGCTTTGGAGTCCATCGATGGGACAACATGGAAGCCGTGTATAACCAGGCTTGCCTCAACAGCATCTTGTATCCCTTTGTGGTGCAGCCCTTTGTTGAGAACTACACGGACGTCCGCGTGATTCTGGCAGGTAAGTATGTCGAAGCCTACACGCGCAAGAACGAGCATAACTTCAGAATGAACCTCTCGGTAGGTGGAACCAGCGAGCAGTACAAGCCGGACAAAGACCAGCTTCGGTTTTGCGACAATGTTATGGAGCGGGGAAAATTTCCCTATGCCCATATCGACCTGCTCGTCACTGCTGAGGGTCACAGTTATCTCTCGGAAATTGCTCTAAATGGAGGCATGAAAGGGGCGAGCATCGAGCGGGAAGAGCTTGATGCTTTGAAAAAGGGTATCCTGGAAAAAATGGCCCTGTCATGAGGGAATTGAAGACAGCGTCTCACCCGAAGGAAATCAAGTGGCTCCTTGAGGCAATGGGCATCATCTACATTGCCGCAACAGTCCTTTTTCTCGTAAATCCCGAATGGCCTATCCTGGTCGTAAACAAGGCCTTTGCTCGCTATGATTGGCCCATGGTGTTTTTCCCTACAGAAAAGTTCTGGTTCTCCCTGGCGGTAAGCGTGCCGGCCACCCGGGCCTTCCTGGCCTTTGCCGCAGCGCGCAGGCCGGCTGAAACCCGAATCTACGTGAGGATACTGCTGGTTTCTCTGCTCCCGGCAACAGCCCTGTTTGCGTGGCAGTTTCTCTTCTACAAACATGCCGCCCTTTATGCCTTAGGATTTATGGTCGAATCCATTGAAGTATTCATATTTCTCTTTTTGAACCACAAACTACCGTAGCCTTTCCGTACGGTTTTCTATCTTCTGACTGAGCGTTCAAGAACTGTTATTTTTCCTTGACAAAATCAGGGCTTCAGGGTATGGGATCAATATTTTAGTGAGCATAATCTGTAGTTGCTGATACGAGAGTTTCGAGTTCTTAAAACCTAGAACCTGATGATATGGAGTTCCCATGAGCACAACAGAAGAAAAAGAGCAAATCGTGGCTGGAGGTGAGCAAGAGGTGGAAGTGGCCCATGAACCAGCGAAACCGGGAAATTGGCGATTTCTCATTCCCCTGGCCGGCTTTTCTGCAGGCTTTGTGGTGTGTCTGTTTGTGGGATGGCTGGTTTTTCCACAAATCCTATATTCCGAAAAAACACAACCCATAGACTTCAGCCACAAGCTCCACGTAGATGAGGTGGGCGATTGTGATGGCTGTCACTATTTCCGGGAAGACGGCAGCTTCTCCGGGATCCCCAAGCTGGCAAACTGCCTGGAGTGCCACGAAGAAGCCGTGGGTGAGCATCCTGAAGAAGCCAAATTAATTGCGGAATATGTAGAGCCAGGCAAAGAGATTCCGTGGCTCATATATTCCAGTCAACCCGACTGCGTCTATTTCTCTCATGCAGCTCACGTCAAGATGGCCGAGCTGGACTGCGTCACTTGTCACGGACCCATAGGGGATTCTGATCACACAAGGCCGTACCAATACAATATCATCACCGGCTACAGCCGGGATATTTGGGGCTGGAACATTGCAGGAATGTCCAAAAACGCCTGGGAATACCTGCAAGTGGATGAAGCCGCCGGGATGAAGATAGATGATCCCGCCCGGATGAAGATGGATGACTGCGCAGAATGTCACGAGGAAAAGGGCACGAATAACGGCTGTTTTGTGTGCCACAAATAGAGTAAGCGAGCCATAGCGTCTGATAATGACTAAGGGGAACGCCTATGAAAATGATGGATAGAAGGACTTTTCTGGAACTCTCACTTGGGGCCTCACTTGGGGCCGGTGCAGGAATTACGTTCTCGCCTCTGCCTTGGAAGCTCACAGACGATTCGTCCATCTGGACGCAGAACTGGCCCTGGACGCCGGTGCCTGCAGAAGGAGAAGTCAGCCATGCTGACTCAGTCTGCAACCTGTGCCCTGGTGGCTGCGGTATCACAGTGCGAAAAGTCGAAGACCGCGTCACAAAAATTGAGGGAAGAAAAGGGTATCCTGTCAACGACGGCGGCATCTGCATCCTCGGAGCTGCAGGCCTTCAACTCCTGTACGGCCCGTGGCGCGTTCCGAGTCCCTTAAGACGGGCAGGAAAACGAGGCTCCGGGCAGTGGGAACAGATCTCGTGGGAAGATGCAATAGGTGAGGTGGTCAAGAAACTTGCTGAAATGCGTGGCAATGACAAGGCCCATACCGTAGCTTGTATTCTTGGCTCGGACCGGGGAACCGTGCCCCACTTGTTTGCTCGTTTTCTCAAGGCCTATGGATCGCCGAATTTTATTCGCTCAGCCTCTTGTGAAGATACGTATGAATTAGCTCTGGGCCTTATGCAGGGAGCCACGGCCTCAGTGGCGTATGATTTGGAACAGGCAAGTTTCATCCTGAGTTTTGGCAGTGGCCTTATAGAAGGCTGGGGCTCTCCTGTGCGTGTCATCAGGGCTCACAGTATGTGGCGATCCGGCAATACGAAAGAACGCGCTACGTTAGTTCAGATTGAGCCACGCCTCTCAAATACTGCGGCCAAGGCCGACAAGTGGTATTCCGTCAATCCCGGAACTGAAGCAGCCCTGGCCTTGGGCCTGGCCCATGTCATAATAAAGGAATCATTGTACGACTCTAACTTTATAAGAAATCACACCTTTGGATTTGATGATTGGGGGGACTTCACCGGCAAGACCTATACGGGATTTAAGCGTTTGGTGTTGACCGAATATGGACCTGACGTTGTGTCAGAAATCACGGGCCTTTCCACGTCAAAGATCGTGAGCCTCGCCCGGGCCTTTGCAAAGGCCAAGCGTCCCTTAGCGGTGTGGGGCCGCGGCAAGGGAACTACCTCGGGAAGCCTTTACGAGTGCATGGCAGTTCATGCCCTCAATGCCATGGTAGGCAATATCAACAAGGCGGGCGGCGTCTCAACCGTACCTCAGGTAAGCACCGAGGGATGGCCGGAAGTCTATCAGGATGCTGCTGCCCAGACCGGTTGTTGCATGCCTCGCATAGATGGCGCCGGCACAGACCGCTATCCCTTTACCAGGTCTATGCCCGACCGATGGCCTCAAATGGTCAACGACAAGAAAAACGGCACGATCCAGGCCCTTCTTGTTCATGATGCTGATCCATACTATACCACGCTGGACAGTGCGGCTGTGGCAAAGGCCTTTGCCAGTATCCCCTTTGTGGTGAGTTTTTCCACCTATATGGACGAAACCGCCCACCATGCGGATCTGATCCTTCCCAATCACCATTACCTGGAACGGCTGGAGGATATTCCCACGCCTATCGGTCTGCAAAAACCCATACTTGGCTTGCTGAAACCCGTAGTGTCTCCCCAATTCAACACAAGGCACACGGGAGACGTCATCATGACCATCGCAAAAGAGCTGGGCGGAACCGTGGCCGATGCCTTCTCGTGGGAAGACTATGAAACGCTCTTGAAGGAAACCGTGGGAGACAACTGGGACACCCTGGAAGAAGTCGGCTACATAGAAAAGACGGACTATAGCCTGCCGGCATGGGAAAACGCCTTTGGCACCCCGTCTCGGAAATTTGAGTTTTACATAACGGCCCTTGACCAGGCCGGCATGAAAATAGGCAAGGATCTGGACTATCTCCCACACTATGAACCGGTGCGGGCAGAGGGAGATCCTGCCACCTATCCGCTGACCTTGATCCCTGCGGAACTGATGCGGCTGGCAAATGGAGCTATTGGGAGCCCGCCGTTTTGCACGAAGAGCCTGGAGGCAACAGAGCTAAAAGGAAATGATCTCTTCGTAGAGATCAATCCTAAAACGGCTGCCGATCATGGTCTTACCGAGGCTCAGCCCGCAACGCTCGAAACACCAAAAGGGAAGGCCAAGGTACTTGTGCACCTATTTGAGGGAATCATGCCAGGCGTTATTGCCATTCCCAAAGGCCTGGGCCATGCTGCTTATGACGACTACCTGGCTGGAAAAGGTGTCAATGCGAATAGCCTCATGGGTGTGGTGGAAGACCCAATATCCGGCCTGTGTGCCAC
>JADFWI010000037.1 GCA_015222985.1 Pseudomonadota bacterium
ACAAAATACACAAAAAGAATATTTTATATATTGGAATATCTAATAGTTATGGGCGCAAGAAACACAAATTCGGACTTTTTACGAGACCATCAAGATTAATAAGGCAATAGATCGGATTTGCCTTGCGCCTTTTGCCTTAGGCCTTGAGACTTGAGCCTATATTTAAGCCCAGTATTCCATTATTCCCTCCGGAGCGTAGGCCCTACGGGCCGGAGGCCAATTGCGAAACGAAGCGGAGCTGACTTATGCATTTACAATTGGCTTGGCGAAACATCTGGCGGAATCCCAGGCGGACAGCAGTCATCATGACAGCAGTTGTTATCGGGGTTTGGAGCATGATCTTTTTAGGGGCGTTAATGCGGGGAATGGTTGACAGTATGATCCGAAACGGTATCTCTACCCTGACAGGGCATATCCAGGTACACCAGAAGGACTATCGAAATGACCCCGCCATAGAAAACAGTATGGTCGACCCCGATGTGGTGGAAGCCGCTATTGAGAAGGCCCTTCCGGCCGGCGCCCACTGGACCACCAGGGTTCGGGTTAACGCCATTGTTAGTAACGCTCGACATTCGGATGGTGTCACCTTAGTTGGGGTTGATCCGGTACGCGAGCCCAAGGTTTCGTTCATCGGGCAGGCGGTTAACCAGGGGCGTTTCCTCAAACCCGATGACAAGCATGGAATTGTTGTGGGTAGGGCCTTGGTTGGAAAGTTTGAGACCAAACTGGGCAGAAAACTTGTTCTAATGTCCCAGGACACAGACCGGGAAATCGCCTCCAGGGCCTTCCGCATTGTCGGCATCTTCAGGGCAGAAATGGAGGCCACAGAGAAACAGTTTGTATTTGTCACCAAAGCAGCGGTCCAACATATGCTGAAGCTGAAAAATGGTATTTCCGAAGTATCCATAATCCTGCCTGATCACCAGGAAGTCCCAGAGGCGGCTACGACACTTAGGACTGCTTTAGCGTCTACTAACTATAAAGTTCATACATGGCGGGAACTCCTGCCCATTGTCACAGCATACCTGAAGATTTTTGATTGGTTTATCTTTTTGTGGTTCATAGCAGTTTTTGTTGCCATGGGCTTTGGCATCGTCAACACAACGATGATGGCTGTGTTTGAGCGGATACGGGAGTTCGGCCTGCTCAAGGCATTGGGTATGAAGCCACGGTGGATCATCAAGGAGGTCCTTACAGAATCCTTTTTTCTCCTGATCATGGGTATGGCCATTGGGGACATCCTTGGCTTTCTGAGTGTTTTTGCCTTGTCCGGCAACGGTATCGATCTTTCTGCCTTGGCGGCGGGTGCAGAATTTGCAGGTATAAGCCGGGTGATTTACCCAGTCATTTCAGCTAAAGATGTGGTTGTGGCCAACCTTGTGGTATTTATCCTGGGTCTCTTAGTTAGTGTTTATCCGGCTATGAAAGCGGCCAGGTTCACTGCCGTACAGGCCTTAGCGCATACGTAATAGGAAACGCCAGGCTCTTGGACTGCTTCGCTTAATGAGCGCTTCGTTTGAGGCTGAAGGAATGGAAGGCTCTATGTTTTTCCTCCAGCCTTAAGGTCGTAAGACCGCACCTCAAGGCCGCAGGCCGCTCGTTTCTGTGGGAGATAGATTATGAACATAGTGGAATGTATTGACATCAGAAAGACCTACCGACAAGGCAAGGTAGTAGTTAACGCGCTAAATGGTGTGAGTTTGTCAATAGAAAAGGGTTCTTTTGTCGCCCTGGCCGGACCCTCTGGTTCAGGTAAGACAACCATGCTGAATATCATCGGCGGTTTGGATGTGGCTGATTCCGGCAGCGTCATGGTGGACGGAAACACCCTGGATCAAATGACCCAATCGGACCTGGCTACCTTACGCTTACAAAAGATCGGGTTTGTGTTCCAGGCCTATAATCTAATTCCTGTGCTCTCTGCAGTAGAAAACGTGGAATTTGTTATGCTCCTCCAGGGAGTACCACAGGCTGACCGAAGGGAACGGGCAAAGGCCATCCTGGACGACGTGGGCTTAGGAGACAAATACGACCGGCGTCCGGCCGAACTCTCCGGCGGCGAGCAGCAGCGGGTGGCCGTTGCCAGGGCTATTGTTGCTAACCCGTCTATAGTGCTGGCTGACGAGCCTACAGCAAATCTGGATTCCAAGGCCGGAAAGGATCTTCTGGAAATGATGAAGCAAATGAACGAAAAGAAGAAAGTCACCTTTATTTTTTCCACCCATGATAAAATGGTCATGGACTACGCCCGTCGACTGCTCCAGATCCACGATGGATGTCTAACGGAGGATCAGGTGAAGGAAACTGAAAATTGAGGTGGTACTTGGTATCCGGTACTGGGTACTGGTTTAGAGGATTATTTTTCATTTTTTATATCTCTATCAGGGAAGTAATATAAGATAAGACGTGAAACACCTTAAAACCAATACCCAATACCCCCTAATTGAGCATCACTCAATTTGGATAATAGGTAACGAGGGGAAAAAGCGCAGGAGGAGAATTCCAGCTTAGTCAATAATGTGATGAATCTCCGCTATCTGTTAAAAGCATCGATCTTCATCAGTCTCTGTCTTATTACGTTCACTGAGGCTCAAGGCGGTATGGCTAACAACTGGGCCTCTACCGACACTAAAGACTCATCCACAGGCCTTAACCAACAAAACCAGAAGGCATCTGAAAAGTCATGGTTTGACAAAATTGATTCCCGCTGGGGGGGACGCTTTAAAGTTGAAGGTTTAGTTTCCAGTGCGGATGATGATTCCATTTATAAGCCCGTGGGCACCGGAACGTATTTTGACGGGATTGCGAGTTTGCGTTTAACCAACGAAACCTTTTTTTCCGACTCTGTGTTTTTTGAAATTCAATTTGAATCTATCCTGGCCGGCGGGGATACGGTTCGCAAACATAACGAACTGGAAGCGTTTTTCCCGAATCTTCCTGAAGGAATATTGATACCCGGTGCTCCCTTAAACGATGACCGTCGCTTGATGGATTTGACCGCCATCCATGAACAAGACAGCTATTTTTGGATAAACCGGCTCGATAGGCTTTACTTAGCACTGATGCCCGACTGGGGCGCGATTCGCATCGGCCGCCAGGCAATAACCCTGGGCAACGGGTTGATATTCAACCCCATGGATTTGTTTAACCCCTTTCCGCCAGCGGCCATTGACCGGGAT
This sequence comes from Pseudomonadota bacterium, assembly GCA_015222985.1. Lineage (GTDB taxonomy): Bacteria > Desulfobacterota > Desulfobacteria > Desulfobacterales. Next base: position 3,180 of record JADFWI010000037.1, read on the forward strand.
TACAAAGTTGGCGATGATATGGTGACAGCCCAAATTCACGTTCCGAGCATCGGGGATTTCCAGACTATCTGGGTCATTAGACGCAATCCGGTCAGCGGTGACGTGGAACCCGATCAAAACTCGTTGGCCGGAACGCTACATTTTGAGACGGGGACCACCGACTTTGACATTATGGCGACCAAACATTACAGCGATTACGTTATTGGCGCCGGCGCAACCGGTTATTTAGGAGATGCGGCCTGGCGAATGGATGTCACCTGGACGTTTTTACAGGATAGCGAAAACAGCAACTATCTTTCTCTGGTGGCCAATATGGATTACTCCTGGGTCTGGCTTAATAAAAATTGTTACGGATTGATTGAGTTTTATTTTAATGGCCTGGGAGAGACTGACTACAAAGAAGCACTGACGAATCCGGATATCGTTAAACGCTTGTCCCGGGGGGAACTGTTCGTTTTAGACCGGTATTATCTAAGCGGTAGCATCCAGATGGAGTTGCATCCGCTATTTAACGTGTATTTTACATCAATAAATAATGTGGTCGACCCTTCCGGGATACTTCAACCACGGGCCGTCTGGGACATCACGCAAAATCTACAGATGACCTTCGGGGTAAAT
>JADFWI010000286.1 GCA_015222985.1 Pseudomonadota bacterium
TCCTGTATGCGCGAAAGGGTATCGTCGTCAAAGGGCGTTACCTCTTTTAGGGCGGGGTCCATGGGGTTGGCGGGATTGAAGTTTTGAAGGGTAAGCGATGGAGCTGTCTCGGGTTCGGAACTGAATTCCGATCGAAGACCCTTAAGCTCTTCTGCCAAACGATAGATATCTTCTTCGGCAAGAAGCGTGGGGGTTACGGTGCAGCGAAATGTGTACGGAATGCCGGTGGACAAGATTACCTGGATCGATTTTTTGATGATACTGGTTGGCACGTACACCCCGGCACAACGCGAGTATGCGGCGTCATCCAGGGGGGCCTTTACGTCCATGGCCACATGGTCTACAAGTTTTTCGGTGATCAGATAATGGAGGGTTTCAGGCTGGGTGCCATTGGTGTCAAGCTTTGTCCTGAAGCCGGCATCACGGATTGTTCCCAGGAGGGAAGGCAGGCCCCTGTGTATTGCGGGTTCTCCACCTGTGACGCAGATGCCGTCAATCCAGTCCTTCTGGGGTAACAGCCGTTCGAGTATCGTCTCGAGAGGAATGGTTTCCAGGGTGTCCGGCTTTAGAACGAGTTGGTGATTGTGGCAGTAAGGGCACCTGAGGTTACAATAGGGCAAAAAGATGACGGCACAGATATGACCCGGCCAATCCAAAAAGGAGGTTTCAATGAAGCCTTTTATGACAGTGGGGATGTGGTCATTGGTCATTAGTCATTAGGCCAAGGTGGCGCCTAATTTCGCCTGTATCCGTAATCGCTGAGGAGTCGTTCAGCACAAGGATCGGAAGGTTTTTTTCGGCGATTTCCACCAACTCGTGCCAGGCCAGATGGGCCAGGGCATCGGGGTTGTCGGGTCCGAGTTCATCCACGTTAACCCCCATGGCCTTCAGGTCAAACTCCTTTTTGACTTCCTGACAGGCGCTGCAAAGACTTTTCGTAAAAAGGGTCATAGTTGCCTCCTTAATGACTAATGAACTGGCCTTGATTCTTATAACGATCCTTGAGTTCGCCCAGCTTTCCCTTGTTCCAGCTTGAAATCGTGGTGAAATAGCCTGTGATGCGGGTGATGCCGTCCACGTCATGGCTCCCGCAGTAGGAACAGGACTCATGAAGCCCGCGGCCCACCCTGCTGCAGGCCTTACAACTGGTGAATTCAGGGGAAAAGGCGATCTGATCGTTCTTGGTCTGATTAAAGGTCTTGATGACAAAATTGGCCAGGGATTCTGCCGGCGGTTTTGACTCACCCAGCCACACATGGGTTAATGCCCCGGCCTCGATCAAAGGATGGAACCGTCCTTCGAGCTTCACTCGTTCAATGGGGTTTACAGGCGCTCCTACATCGAATAGTGTTGAGTTTGTGTAGTAAACCTCACCCAGTTCCTGATTTCCTTTGACTACCCCGGATGATGCCTCGGGAAAATGTTTTAGGTCAAGCTTTGCAAAGCGGTAAGCCGTGCTTTCTGCCGGGGTCTGTTCCAGTACAAAGCGCATATCGTATTTGCGGCTGTAGTGATCGGCCACAAGCTTCATGTGGGCAATCACCTTGAGTCCGAACTTCATGGCCTCTGAAGACTCATGCATCTCCTGGCCTGTGTGGTACTGAATGAGTTCGTTCAGGCCCACCATGCCGATGAGAAAAGTGGCCCGTTTCATCCTCAGATAGGGCGTGCCGTCCAGCTCCATGTTAAGGAGACTCAAGGGCCCTGAGGATTTATGGGAAAGGAGGCGTTCGATAAATTCTCTTTTTGCTTGATGGGCCTGGGCCGCCACTTTGATCAAATCCCCTATCTTGGCAAAGAGCCTGGTGTCCTTCCCTCTGGCCTCATAGGCCAGTCTGGGCAGGTTCAAGGTCACATTCTGAAGGGCGGAATATCGCATTTTCCATGGCTTTTTGGCATCTTCCAGGTCAGAGCGTTCCAGCTTGAAACTCAGGCGGCAACATTCGGAGATCTTTGCCGTGTTTCCCCGGTCAAATACGAAGTAGGTGTTGCCTTTATCAGAGGCTATATCACAGATGTGATTCAGAAAGGCATCGTGACCGGGCGTTTTGAAAAACTTCTCAGTAATATGAACAAGGGGTTTGGGGAAGAAAAAGGGCCTCCCTGCGCCGTCTCCTTGCTTGAAGACATCAAAGAGCTTCCAGACAAAGCGCTGGGCCTGCTTTTCATATTCGGCATAGGTTTTGCCCGTGTACACGCCTCCGGGGCCGATGGCCGGCACATCTTCAAAGTGTTTCGGTACTTCCCAATACAGGTTTATGTCCGTAAAGATGGCCTGGCCTCCCCGTGCCACTGCCTGCTGGGAGAATTCAAAGATCATCATCTGGGCCAGTTGCTCCACGGCCTTGTCGTCCAGTTCTTCCAGGTATGGTGCGAAGAACAGGTTTACCGCATCCCAACCGATGGCTCCGGCGAAGTTGCTTTGCAATGCCGCGGCAAACTTGACCATATGGGCAAGGAGGACCTCGGCATGCTTGGCCGGTTTTGCCATGGCCATGGAATTGGGCAGATTCAAGCCGAATTTTTTCAGGTATTCCAGGGATTGACCCGAACAGTAAGGCCTGTCAATGAATCCCAGGTCATGGAGATGGATAGCCCCTAGCATGTGGGCCTTGCCCACTTCGGGTGAAAATACGTTTAGCAAGGCATATTCTTTTTTGATGCTTTCGGCCAGGGTGAGGTTTGTCGCTTCCGGTCCGTGGGGGACATTGGCGTTCTCCTTGTTCGGATGCATGATCATCTGCTCTGCGTCATACAGGGGAACTCCCAGACGGGTGTGCATCTTCCTGGCTTCTTCCATGCCTCGTTCTATGAGCTTTGCATCCACTAATTCCCTGATCAGCGGGGCTGTTACCGTGGAGATGCTTGAGGCCAGGATCATCCCCTCCACGTCAAGGCTGATTGCCTCGGCTGTGTCATGGTCCACAAAGGCTTCACGGATCAGGGCATCAACGATCTTTTGCCTGTTCCACCCGTCAATTGCCTCATCAGAGGTGTGGACAAAAAGGGCCATATCCGTGGTCTCAAGGCCCACTCTGTCCGGCCTGCCTGCCGGACGGGCCGGTCTCGCCTGATCGCAGGATGCATAATCACCGTGAGAAAATTCCAACAAATTACCCATATCAACTGTCCTCAAAAAAATCGTAAGCGTTCACAGGTTCAGGGTTCTCCCGCCTACGGGGCCATAGCCTCCGGGCTCTCCGCCATAGGCTCCGGCCCGCAGGCGGGCGGAGAGCCCCGTTCAAGGTTACCAACAATGACCCTGTCCCTTATGTAGTAGGCAGGACGTCCATAAACCACAAGATATTGTAGTTGTCAAGTGGAAAAAGAGATTTCCCCGTTGACAAAAAAGCCTCACCCTTTATGCTCCCCAGATTAAAGGGGAATTTGCGTTCTGATCTTTTGACAGAGAGGCGTTTTTTATCGTGTGGAAATTGGTTGTTATGATGTTTTGCCTTTCGGGCTTTGCGGGAACCTCCTTGGGAATAGTTTTTGCCGGTGAAACGGGTAATCATTATGCAAATGGCAGTGAAGGGATTAAGGCAGCAACGTTGCCGCCACCAGGTTTCTACTGGCGTATGCACAACCAATTTGTCAACTCAAACACATTGACGGACAAGGATGGAGACGCACTGGATGTGGGCTACGACCTGAGTTTCTATTTATTGATTAATACATTTGCCTGGATTTCCAATACGAAGATTCTGGGGGCTGATTTTGGCGCTGACGTAATAATTCCAGTAGTTTATACTGACGTTGAAATAAGGGCATCCGGAGTTGAAGACAATGAGTTCGGCTTGAGTGATATTGCCTTAGAGTCCTTTCTATCCTGGCACGGCGACCGTTATGATGCAGCATTCGGTCCGGCCGTTTATATTCCAACTGGTGAATATGATAAGAATAAACCCGCCTCTCCAGGCAAAGATTTCTGGACGGGGATGATTTCACTGGGAGGGACCTATTATTTTGATGCCCAGAAGACCTGGTCTGCATCGATTCTCAGCCGATACGAAATTCACAGCAAGAAAGACGAGAGTGATGTAAGACTTGGTGATGATTTTCATTTTGAGTGGGGTATAGGCAAAACATTGGCAAAGATCTGGGACGTGGGACTAACCGGATACTGTCAGTGGCAGGTGACAGATGACAGGGGTTCAGATGTCACCTGGGATACGAGCGTGCATGACAGGGTTTATGCGATCGGTCCGGAGGTCAGGGTTTTCATTCCGCTGGGCAAGTTTTTCATTTCGCTGAGGGGCCAGTGGGAGTTCGGCTCTGAAGACCGGGCTGAAGGAAATGTTACAACTCTTACTCTAACGAAGGTTCTTTGAGGGACACAAGCCTCCTCAGGTTGGTCTTGAAGGGGGGGGCGACTACTCCTTTTTCGGTAATAATGGCAGTTACATAGCGGTGAGGGGTTATGTCAAAGGCAGGACTCTGGGCTGCCACGCCCCGGGGAGTATTCCTTTTACTCTGAAAGTGGGTCACTTCATTTTCGTCTCGTTGCTCAATGGGAATTTCCTTTCCGCTCTTTATCGCAAAGTCGATCGTGGATAAAGGCGCGGCCACGTAGAAGGGGATCTTGTGGGTCCTGGCCAGGACCGCTACCATGTAGGTGCCGATTTTGTTGGCCACGTCGCCGTTAGATGCAATGCGGTCGGCTCCCACAATCACTGCGTCCACCTGGCCCTGTTGCATGAAATAGCCGGCGGCATTGTCGGTAATGACAGTGACAGGTATGCCGGCCTCCACGAGCTCCCAGGCCGTAAGGCGGGCCCCCTGCAAGAAAGGACGGGTCTCATCGGCCAGGACTTCTATCCGCTTTCCTGCTTCTACGGCTGCCCGCACAACGCCCAGGGCAGTGCCATAGCCGCCTGTGGCCAGGGACCCGGCGTTGCAGTGGGTCAACACACAACTCCTGTCGTTCAACAGCCTCTGCCCATGACGTCCCATGGCCCGGTTGACGGCAACGTCTTGCCTGAGGATTTTTTCTGCCTCTGCAACCAGCAGAGACTTGAGTTGCGCCACTTCCACGTGGCTGTTTCTTGCAACAACACGTCGCATCCGTTCTACGGCCCACGCAAGGTTTACAGCCGTTGGCCTTGCCGCGGTCATGTCGCCACACACGACATCCAGCTTTGCCTTGAACTGATCCATCTTGCTGGTACGGATCCTCAAGGCCCCCAGGGCAACACCCATGGCCGCTGCAATGCCAATGGCAGGAGCCCCCCTGATGACAAGATCCTTTATGGCCCGGATGACAGAGCTATAGCCCTTGCAGACGACATACTTTTCCTGCAAAGGCAGCTTTCGCTGGTCGATCATGATCACTTTGTTATCTTTCCAGGCAATCGTCTTTATCACAACATCTCCTTTAGTATCTCATTAACCAGCTTGGGGTTTGCCTTGCCCCGGGTCGCCTTCATCACCTGGCCCACAAAGAAGCCCAGCAACTTGGTTTTGCCCCCTTTATAGTCTGAGACCTCCTTTGGATAGTCGGCCAGAACTTTTTGAATAATCTCGGCAATTGCGTCAGTATCAGTTATCTGCACGAGGCCTTTTTCGCGGACAATGGTTTCAGGAGCGTTGCCGGATGATACCATCTCATCGAAAACGGTCTTTGCTATCTTGCCGCTGATGACCCCGGAGTCGATCAACCGCAACAACTCAGCCAAACGCTCAGGAGTCACAGGAGTTTGTTCAATCGTTTTGTTTTCGGCATTCAAAGCGGCCAAAAGGCTTCCCATTACCCAATTGCTTACGGTTTTTGGCTCGGGAAAGTGATTCACACACGCTTCAAAGTAATCTGCCAACGCGCGAGAAGCGGTCAGTAACTCCGCATCATAGGAAGGCAGCTCATAGTCTGTAATAAAACGGCTTTTCTTTGCCGCGGGAAGCTCTGGAAGGCTTCTTTGAATCTCCTCAACCCACTGTTCATCAATCACGAGGGGAAGCAGATCCGGATCTGGAAAATAGCGGTAGTCGTGGGCTTCCTCTTTGCTCCGCATGGAAACAGTGATGCCCTTGGCCGGGTCCCAAAGCCGAGTCTCCTGCACAACCTTTTTGCCATCTTCAATGAGCGATCCTTGCCGTTCGATCTCACAGGCGAGGGCATTTTCAACATGCTTGAAGGAGTTCATGTTCTTGAGCTCCGTACGTGTTCCAAGGGTGTCGACGCCCACAGGCCGGACAGAGATATTGGCGTCACACCTGAAACTCCCCTCTTCCATATTTCCGTCACATATTTCCAAATATCTGAGGATGGCCCTGAGTTGTCGCAGATAGGCCCCTGCCTCTTCCGGCGTACGAATGTCCGGCTCGCTCACGATCTCGATCAGAGGAACCCCCGTGCGGTTAAAATCGACCGAACTAACGGGTCGATACGGATCATGAATGAGTTTTCCGGCATCCTCTTCCATGTGGATCCGGGTTATGCCGATCCGTTTAGTCTCTCCATTGACCTCAATGAGAATGTGTCCGTGCTCGGCAATGGGCAGTTCGTATTGGGATATCTGATACCCCTTGGGAAGATCAGGATAGAAATAGTTCTTACGAGCAAAGCGGCTCAAGGGCGCAACAGCACAATTTGTGGCAAGTGCCATGCGAAGGGCATAATCCACGACTGTGCGATTCAGTACCGGGAGCACCCCTGGCATTCCAAGACAGACGGGGCAGGTATGCGTATTGGGCGGTGCGCCAAACTCTGTGGAGCAACTGCAAAAGATCTTGCTCTTTGTAAGAAGCTGAGCATGGATTTCAAGGCCGATAACGGGTTCATGGTTCATATTAGTAGTTCCTCATTGCCAAACTAAAACTGTGTACACATCGAAATCGTGAGCACATGACAAGTAAATGCCTAAAATGCCTAAAATGAGCTAAGATGCCTAAAATTAAGGAACAAAGATATGGTCAGTCGTGATGGTTTCGCAAGTGGTTGAGCCTTTCTGCGAAACCGTCAAAGTTGGACATAATCATTGGCAATTCAGAAATTGCGGAATCAGACATAACCCCACAAGCTTTTGATTCCTCAATGCCCGAGTTCCTCAGTCCCTTCAACTTTAGGCATTTTAGGCACTTTAGCTCATTTTAGGCAATTTTTCAGTTCAGGCCCTTGAATGTAATCGAGTGCTCCGGGATTTTCCACCGAGGCTAGATCTCCGGGGTCTTCTCCAGTATACTTCTTCCGAATGGCTTTTCTTACAATTTTCATGGATCTCGTCCTGGGAAGATCGGGCACGATCTCAACGGCCCTGGGTCTGAGGTTTTTGCCCATCACGCTGGTCACATGCCGGGAGATTTCATCCCTGAGTCTGTCAGAAGGCTCGTACTCATCCTTTAGAATCACAAAACAGACAATGTCAGAACCTTTCAGTTTGTCAGGCACGCCGATGACTGCAGATTCCCTTATAGCCTTATGGTCCATGAGGGCAGACTCAATCTCTCCGGCCCCTGTGCGAACACCTGCCACATTGATGGTGTCGTCCGACCTGCCGTGGAGGGTGAGTTGTCCGTCCTTGTTCCTCTTTATGTAGTCTCCGTGGTACCAGACATCAGGATTAGCCTCCCATGAAAAATAAGTGTCAATGTAGCGTTGCCAGTCACCAAGAAATCCCCTGGTCAGTGATGGCGCCGGTTTTAGGAGGACAAGGTGCCCCTTGCCCACACTGATCAGCTTGCCGTCATCGTCGGCGATCCCGATGGCCATGCCCAACCCGGGCATCCCAACAGAACAGGGTTTAAGCGGGGTAAGGGGGGAGGGAGAGACCAGACAGCCACACATCTCTGTTCCGCCGCTGATATTTATGATGGGCGCGCGACCCTGCCCGATATTTTCAAAGACCCACATGTAACTTTCAGGATCAAAGGGCTCCCCTGTGGAGCCGAGAAATTTCAGAGAAGACAGGTCATATTTTTTTATCCATTCCTCTCCTTTTGTTTTCAAGCTTCGACCGTAAGTGGGAGAAAGGCCCAGGTGCGTGAGCCTGTGGCGTGTGACCATGTCAAGGACCCTCTCGTGATTCGGATAGAGGGGATTCCCGTCATATATCAGGTAGCAACCTCCAAAATGCTGGACCCCTATGACTTGCCACGGTCCCATCATCCAACCGATGTTCGTGATCCAGAAAAATCTGGCGTCAGGTTTCACGTCAAAGTGAAAACCGAGCTCCTTGACAACCTGCGCCAAGACGCCCCCAACGCGATGGAGCGTTCCTTTTGGCTTGCCCGTGGTGCCGGACGAATAAAGAATCATGGCAAGGTCTTCGGCATCAAGGACAGCAGTTTCAAACTCTGAGGATTGCTTTGGCACCAGATCGTGCCACCATATGTCGCGGCCTTTCACCCAGGGGACTTTGTCGTCTTTCTGCCGCCTGACCACCACGACGTGACGGAGACTCGGTACACCTTTGGCAGCTTTGTCACACGTTGCCTTAAGGGGAACGGTTTTTTTCTTGTAGAAACCCACATCTGCGGTCAGGAGAACCCTTGCCTTGGCGTCTGCCAGCCTCACACCCAGGGGTTTTGCCCCAAAACCTGAAAATATGGGAATGATGGGTGCCCCCAATTTCATGCAGGCCCAGAAGGCCACGACAAGCTCCGGGATCATGGGCATATACAGACCAACCGCCACGCCTTTCTTCACACCCAGGGACTTGAGGGCATTGGCACACTGGTTGGCGGCCACATGAAGATCCAGGTAGGTCCATTTTTCCACCGTGCCGTCTTCGGCCTCCCAGATAAAAGCCAGGCGATTTTTTGCGCAAGGGTTCACGGCGTGGCGGTCCAGACAATTATGAGCAATGCTGAGCTTGCCTCCCACAAACCAGCGCGCTCTCTCAAAGGATCTGGAACCGTCCAGATCCAGGACCGTGTCGTATTTCCTGTGCCAGTGGACGCCCAAATAGTCCATGGCGGCGGGCCAGAACCATTTAATGTCCTTTACGGACTTCTGATACAGTTCTTTGTACGTCCTGATTCCCCATTGCTCCATGAAGCCCTTCACATTGGACCCTTCAACATATTGCCTAGTAGGTTTCCAAATGATTTCTGACTCTTTCATAGCTTCCTTCCAGTCCGGATCATTCTGAATTTTCTTACCAGATGTCCCCTGAAAAGGCAAACGGGACGGCAGGCTTTTCTTTTGACAAAGCAAGTGACGGAAGACTATAACCTAACCCGGACAGACCAGAACTAAGGAATTGCGAATTGGAGAAGTTAGGAATTGAATGGTGCCGCGTATTTCTAATTCCTCAATCCCTCGATTATTTCTCAGTATCGAAAAACGGTCTATCCCGAATATTTTCTGGCAGAAAAAACACGAATCTCGTTAA
>JADFWI010000287.1 GCA_015222985.1 Pseudomonadota bacterium
ATCCAGACCGTTGTCATGAATGAATGGAGAAATAAGTGAAAACCTCCACCTCGGACTTCGTTAAGTGGTTGAGCAGTTGAGTGGTTAACTACCTGAAATGATATTACTGTTTGTTATTCGTACATAATTTGGACGATTAGTGCTATTTCGTCTATAATACGTTGAATAAGCAGCTAAAATAATCACTACTCAACCATTTCCCAGTCAACTACTTGACGAACTCTGTAATTCAGGAGATTCTGACGAAATGAAATTGGCAGCGCTGGGCCATATTGATTTCTTCTGAGCCGATGCAGCAACAGCCGACTTGCCCCCTGACGGTCGGAATTCAGCAACAGGAGATATCGGGAGCATCTTGTGCGTCTCAGTCTTTAGAACATTGCGAGGGCAGAACCTGGCAGTTGGCTGGAGGGAATTAGCATGGTCGATAGTGTAAAGGGATCGGATATATCGGAACATTGGCCCTTTCATCCCCAATATCTCACCCAAAGGGTTCCCAAAGAGTTGATTACCCTAATCATTGCCGGTATGAGCGAGAGATTGGAATCTCCTATTGTTATTTGGGAAAATTGTTATCCAGACAGCGATCGTGAATGTAACAAGGATAACTTCATTTACCCTGTAGATGAAACGAGGAGATTCTACCGCTATCCGGAGTTTTGCAAAGTCTTTCATGAGAAGGTTAAGGATGGGGGAGAGCTTTGTATGCGCGACAGTTGCAGCCGGGCTTGGCATATTTTGCGCGGCAAATCAGCTTCATCAAAAGGGCGTCTGCGCTGTCATTTAGGGCTAAACGTGTGTTCTGAAATTGTTAGTGCGTCAGGCTATCCGCTGGCAGTGTGTACTGGCGGCAAGTTTATTGAAAATAGAGAAGAAAAGGTCGTTAAAGGGCGGCTGGATAAATTAGAAAGACGAGGTGTGCTGTCATCAGAGCAAAAACAAGAACTCCTCCAATGTATAAGAAAGGATGATTGTTATAAGGATTATGATAAATTTCGCGATGCCTATAAGAAGGAAGTGGCGATTCTTAACGACATGGTGACACGTCACCTGGTACAGCAGCGCAAGGAAAAGGAATGGGAGTGCCGTGAAAGGATCATCGGATCTCTTTACCAGATAGCTGATGATTCGGAAGAGCTTCGAACTGGCCTGGAAGACGTATTAGAAATACTGTGGGAATTTCTCTCCGTCAAATACCTGGCACTCTTTCTAGGCTTTAAGCAAGGTGATCTGGTACTTCCTCTTGTTGCCCAGTCCGGTCTTGAATGGGATGAAGTTGACTCTGTCCACTTTCACTGGCGAAAGTCAGGACTTGCTGTTGATAATAAGGCCTTTGACACACTTAAGTGGCTGTCAACGGAACGAACCAGCGAAGAATCTTTTGAAAATTATGTGATAAAAGGCATAAAAGGATATGGTAAAGACAAGTTCTTCCCTGCCATCTGCCTTGTGCCGGTTGGGCATCAGTATCGTGGGGTTTTAGTAGTGGGGCAATTAAAAGACGAATCCGTCGACATTAGCGATCTTTTATCCGACAGACTCGGTGGAATGGACTTCCTTCAGAATGTCGGGCATCTAATGGTAACCCACGCCCTTTCCAAGCGCGTATTGCAGTCCTCGATTGAGCGTGACGAGCAACGCGACCTTATTTTGGCGCTTACAGCCCACTCTATCCGGGCATATATTCATAGGCTTTGGGATTCTACAGAGAGGATTCGTTTTTATTGGCAAAAACCAGAGCATGCCGAACGGGTTAGGCGTGCAACAGATGAGATGATCGAAACTATTCGCACCATGAAAAAAAATGTCAATCTAACCATGGCCGCTCCAGAGACCGCGGTTACTCCCGCCATTCATGAGTCGGAGATGAAAATAGAACAGATCAATCTAGCCGCCCTTCTTTACAACTGTGTAGATGCGTTTGAATTACAGGCCAGCCATAAGCAGATTAGGATGGCAGTCAAGGACGAGGTGGATGAATTACCGTCTATCCAGGGGGATCGCTACATGCTGGATCTGGTCTTCTCCAACATTATTGATAATGCTATCAGGTATTCTCAAACAGGAAAGGAGGTCCGCATTTATGCCGAGTCTGAATCGCCGAAGACAATTCAGATCGTCATTGAGGATTTTAGATGGGGTATCCCGGATGAAGATTTGGAATGGATATTTGAAGCTGGTTTTCGGAGCCCAAAGGTGAAAAAATTGCAAAGGCGGGGTGTTGGCCTTGGTCTGCACCAGACCCTGGAATTTGTTCGGCTCCATAGAGGTGACCTTTGGGCTACGAGTCGCCCCGGATATAGTGAAGCGTCATTGAGTTCGCATATTGTCCGCTTTTTTGTTCGCCTGCCAATAAAGGGTGCAAAATAAAGAGGGGAGAAGCAAGCATATGAACAGGATAAAGATACTTTTTGTGGAAGACGATCTGCCGCCAGACAGTGCTGACGACATGCTGTGGACTCTTCTCATTAATGAAGGCTATGATGTGACTCCGGACAAGACAGGTGCTGAGGCTTGGGAGTCACTACAAAGCACGAAATATGACCTGATCTTACTGGACATCATGTTGCCTCCAGATCATGGGGAGGGAATTCCTGTTCTTGACGGTGTTCAGCGGCTTGATATGGGCATTCATCTCTTGAAGGAGTTAAGAGATGGCAAATTTGAACCGGGTGGGACTTCCCGGGACGTTCCTGCTGTGGTGGTCTCTGCAGTCCCTGGTGTGGATCGTTGGAACAAATTGGGGAAACTCGTCGGCAATGATCAGTGGTGTCTTAAGAAGCCTGTTTCTCCATATGACGTAGTTGAAGCGGTAAAAAAGGCTCTGGGAAAAGGAAATTCTGACGGCGAGGCAGAACATGATTGACAAGCCTATTCCCACCAAAAAAGCCATTTCTGATTTTTTCAATGACCTGATTGTCGCCCTCGAAAGTATTAAGAAAGACCGGTCGCATTCCACAATAGAGGCGTATCTCGTGGCTGTGTGTAAGGCCCTGAAGGCTGAGTGGGCAGGTTTGTTGCGATGTGAAAAGGAAACATGGGTTGTCCTTACAAAGACTGAAAAATGGCCGGAAGGATTCCCGACTGAGGAATTAGGCACGCTACTGAAAAACTTGGTTGAGAAGAATAAACCTCAGACCCTGGAATGTCAAAAAGACAGGGAACTATATCTGCCTGGCCTTGATGTAATCAACCTGGCCATTATCCCTTTTCGCTGGGCGCTCAAGCGAG
>JADFWI010000288.1 GCA_015222985.1 Pseudomonadota bacterium
TCCGCGTTCCGCTGCATCCTTCGTCACTGCGGCGTACCATAAGTACGCCTCATTCCTCAGGATTTGCGCGCCTTGAATTTGGTCCGCCTGGGGCGGATTACTTTGCCGTCTGATTCTGACTTTTTACGATTTTATCAAAATTGCTTTTACTTTGCGATCTAACGTGAAACAGCTTTGCCCCCGGAGAACCAGGTTTTCAGCCTCGAGCGATCTCTATGGCCTGTCTTAAATCTAAAGAACCCGAATACAATGCTCTGCCCGTGATTACTCCCTGAACTCCCACATCTTCCAAAGGTAGAAGAGCTCTGATATCATCAATATTAGACACCCCTCCGGAGGCAATGACGGGAATTGACACGGATTCAGCCACCACTTTAGTCTGGGCGATGCTAGGGCCGGTCTGCATACCGTCTCTCTGGATATCAGTAAAGACAATGGCGGCCAGACCACACCCTTCGAATTCCTTTGCGACATCAATAGTCTTCCGCCCGGTGGTTTCTGTCCAGCCGTCAACAGCTACCATGCCGTCGCGGGCGTCGATGCCCACAACGATCCTGCCTGGATAGTTCCGGCAGGCATTATGAACAAGAGCTGGATTCTCAATGGCCTCTGTTCCCAAAATAACCCTGGACACGCCCATATCCAGATACATGTCAATAGCTTGCACGGTCCGAATGCCGCCCCCCAACTGTATTGGTATCCGAACCCTGTCAACAATTTGCCTAATCGCTTCAACATTTTGGGGACTTCTCTCAAAGGCCCCATCAAGGTCCACAACATGAAGAAACTCAGCTCCTTCTTCTTCCCATCGGGCTGCCATGGCCGATGGATCATCAGAAAAAACAGTTTCAGAGTCCTTTAGTCCCTGCAGGAGCCGCACACACCGTCCTGCCTTAATGTCTACAGCCGGAATGATAAGCACGCAATAGCCTCCATTTGAAAGCTCAAAGGTAAGCGAAAATCCCTAACCCGGATAAACCGGGATTGGGAATTGAAAAATTTAGGAATTGACGCAACCATGCATATTCTAATTTCTCAATCCTTAAATCAGTTGTGAGTATGAAACTATTGTCCTCTCACTGAACAGGAAAGCTGGCCATGGCCTCGTGCAAAGCAAATATGGCCAGCTCTTCTGCCGTTAGCCATCCCCCTCCCCTTCTTACAAAAGTTCTCAATTTAAACAGGTCTTCGCTAAGGCTGCGCTGTGTTTCATCGAAACGTCGAACCCATATCAACCGGCCATCACCAACGCGGATTAGGTGAATCCCAAAAGCCACGGAGGCTGGCGTTTCCACTGACATGGCAGTTCCAACACGCTGTCGAAAGCGGAATATGGTTCCGCAGATGACGGCATCTGCCTGAAGCCTTCTTCCCATCTCCACAAGGATGTGGCGCTGTGACACCTTGATGTCTTCGGCTAACATCTCTGAGCGAACACCTTCAGCCGTGTCAGGCAAAATCAACTCATAAGGCGTCTTTCCCTTCATGAAGGCCACAAGTTGTCTGGTCATGTACGTGTCTGCACCTGCCTCAACAGGGCCGGTTTGAAAGACAGCTCCGCATATGGGACAGCGGACGGTTGTGTCGATCTCACGACTATGGGTTACGGACTTAAACGGGACAATTAGAACCCGATTAATGTCTGGAAACCGTGCCGATTCATGCTCTTTCGTCGACTGGGTTGAACCGCATCCCACCAGGCAAAGACTGGCAAGCGCAACGAAGATCCGCGTGAAAACGCTCAAACCACGTCCGAGTCTTGACAGCGCCATGGATCCCCTCATAATACCCCTTTTGTAGAACGAACCCCTGTGATTCTTTTATCGAATATGGTGGCCTCATCAAGGGCTTGGCCAAAGGCCTTGTATATGGCCTCGATCATGTGGTGCGTGTTTTTACCATACATGAGATTGATATGCAGCGTTGTGCCGCTCTTGTTGACAAAGGCCTTGAAGAACTCTTCAACAAGTTCCACGTCAAAGCGTCCCGTGCTCTGGCGTTTGAACTGAACATTATAGGCCAAAAAAGGCCGATTCGAAAAGTCAATCACCACTGAGGCCAAGGCCTCATCCATCGGCACCACGCTTGTCCCATAACGTTTTATCCCCTTTCTGTCGCCCAAGGCCTTGCTAAAGGCCTCGCCAAGGACCATACCCACGTCTTCAACAGTGTGATGTCCGTCAATCTCAATATCGCCCTTAGCCCCTAAGGTAAGATCAAAAAAACCGTGCGCCGTCATCAGCGTGAGCATGTGGTCCAGAAAAGGGACTCCCGTAGAGATCTTCCCTTTGCCCTTTCCTTCGATGGTCAATTGCAGTGTGATATCAGTTTCTCTGGTCGTGCGTTGAATCTTTGCTGAGCGTTTCCCGGTCTTTTTCGGACTCATTTTTTCTACCCTTTCCATCAAGCTAAAAGATCATTTGCGCCTAGAATTGATCAAAAAGCCTGAAATGTCAACTAAATACTGCTCGGGAAAGATCTTGGCCAATAGCAAAGGAAGGCTTCCGAGCCCTTCTTCGCCCATGCCATGTCGTTTTGTACCTGATGATTTATGTTGTGTCCATTCCGATTCCCATAATGGGTATTTTTTTTCTCAAAATATAACATTTGTTACCCAATAGCTTATATATGGTCATTGGCCCAACACGTGCTAACTATTTAAGAATTAACCAAAAGTCCTTAATATCTCGTTTTGGCACGATGTTTTCATATAGCAAATAGCATGAACAAGGATTTCTGGGACATACCATGGTTGTCAACCACCGAAAAAGTCAGGCTCCACATCCTTTTTATGTGCTGTATCCGGTTTGTCGTGGAGAAACATGGAGGAGTCATGCAAACCGATCCAGAAACACTCGTCGCCTGCATGAAGATCCCACAGTCTCACACGGCTGCCTGCTTTCAAGAATTGAAGGAGTTAAACCTTGTGAACCAGGGGACGACGCTAAGAGAACTATCCCTCGCACACTGTGTTTGCTAATCAGCGCGGGTCACAAGGGCCTCGTAAGATTTTGCTCTTTGCGATCATATAGCACCGGGCATCGGCTTAAGTGTCCCCCACCGCAATCACATATCTCCGGCAAGGCATTGGAGCAGGCTGCCACAGCAAAGTCGCACCTTGGATGAAAGGGACAACCAGCGGGTTTGTTGGCGCTATCCGGCACTGTGCTGTTGAGATCACCCCCAAGCTTTCTCTCGGGGCCACGCTGAACATCTGGACAGACGACCTGTTCTGGGACAATAAGTGGTCGGATCATTTCCAAAAAAGTGGGTAGGATGATAAGGATTCGAGGGGTCAAGGGGTCAGGGATTCAAGTAATAGGGAGAAGAACGATATCTATTAACCAGGTTATGCCATACCCATAACATGACCGATTCGCGAGTCATTTTGTGTCCGACAGGCTGCTGGATTCTGATTCTACGAAGAAGTTCTAAAACCGGATTGGATTTTGAGGCGTCAGGTTCTTCAGGAATTCATTGCATGGAAGGCACAAAACATTTTTTATCTTTAGCCGTTCTTGGCCGCGATACAACAGGTATGCTTCCGCTTCAGGATAATCCTTCCTAAAGGCCAGCAATCCGTTGAGCATTCTGGGGTGTATCTTTGCTGTGTTCTTCGTTTCTATGGCGCAAAACGTATCCTTTCCATAGAGCACAAAGTCAACCTCGTTGCCTGATTTTGTGCGCCAGAAATATAGGTTACATTGATCGCCCCTGTATGCATTCCATGCCCTGAGATGCTGAGCGATAAGTCCCTCCAAGGCGCCTCCATCAATTTCCTGAGGCGCATCCAGTGGGCCGGCCGGACGGACTGATCTGAAGACTCCGGAATCAAAATAGTAGAATTTGGGGTGTGAAGATAAACGTCTCTTGGCGCGCTTGGCAAAAACGGGTATGCGGAAGGCCAATAACAAATCTTCAAGTATTGAAACATAACCTTCTACAGTTTTGCGCTCCACTTGACTATCTCGGGCGATATTAGAAATATTTAAAACAGCCCCATGAGACAGGCTGGCAGATTCCAAAAACCTGCTGAACGCGCCTATGTTACGCACAAGCCCTTCCATCTGTACCTCTTCTCTCAGATAAACTGCAACATACGCGTTAATTGTCTCTTTGGGACTCCGGGCATCGTTCACAAGGGGAAGCATGCCAATTTGAAGGGCCTCTTCCAAAGAAAATGCCTCACCCAGTTCAGCAGCCATAAACGGGTGCATAGTCTTAACCACGGCGCGCCCCGCAAGTAAGTCCACTCCCGACCGTTTTAGCTTTCTTGCGCTTGATCCTGTTAACACAAACCGCCATCCAGCTTGCTGTTCCATAAGCTGATGCACCACATCCAGAAGCTGAGGCAATTTCTGGACTTCATCTACTACGATCGTTTTTCCCGGTCTTTGTGCCTCGGTGACTTCACGCAGCCTTTCCGGTTTGGCAGAGTATGCTCTATAAACTTCAGGCGCCAAGAGATCGATAAAAAGTGCATCATCTAAGTGCTGTTTAAGCCATGTGGACTTACCCGTCCCGCGCGGACCAAATAGAAAAAAACTCTGTTTTATATCCTGGAAAAAACGGGGTATAATTGCCATATTTACTTCCATTTTGGAATGTTTACTGCCATAATTACCGAAAACATATTTGATGTCAAGTAAATAATGGCAAACCCATTTCGTCTTAGCCAGGTGGTCAGTGGTGATTCTGACTTTTTACGATTTCATCTCTTTTGCGATCATATAGCACCGGGCATCGGCTTAAGTGTCCCCCACCGCAATCACATATCTCTGGCAAGGCATTGGAGCAGGCTGCCACAGCAAAGTCGCACCTTGGATGAAAGGGACAACCAGCGGGTTTGTCAGCGCTATCCGGCACTGTGCCCGGAATGCTTCTGAGTCTGGCGCCACGTTTTGTGCGATCCGGCAACGAAGCCAAAAGCCCCTGGGTATACGGATGACACGGGTGATGAAAAATCTCAAAGGCGCTGCCATGTTCCACAATGATTCCCGCATACATCACATAGATACGATCAGCAATCTTGGCCACCACCCCCAGATCATGGGTGATATAGAGAAGTGCCATGTGCCGCCTTTTTTGAAGCTCCGCAAAAAGGTTCAGGATCTGTGCCTGGATAGTCACATCAAGGGCTGTCGTAGGTTCATCGGCGATTACTAATTCAGGATTACACGCCAGCGCCATTGCAATCATAACTCGCTGCCGCTGTCCTCCGCTTAGTTGATGGGGATAATCTTTCAGGCGTTCTTCGGGTTCTGCAATGCCAACATCGGTAAGAAGTTTCACACACCGTTCTTGAATAGTGGCTGCGCTCAGGTTTTCGTGGACCATCATGATTTCAGCAATCTGAGCGCCAACGGTAAATACGGGATTAAGTGAGGTCATGGGTTCCTGAAAGACCATGGCAATACGATTTCCCCGGATTTTTTGCATCTCGTCGTCTGTGAGTTCCAAAAGATCTTGTCCTTCAAACAGCACCTTGCCATCCGCGATTTCGCCGGGCGGCTCGGGGACAAGGCCCAGAATGCTCAGCGCTGAGACTGTCTTCCCGCAGCCAGACTCACCTACCAGACAGACTGTCTCGCCCGTCCGGACTTCATAGCTGATGCCGTCCACGGCACGGGCAAGTCTTTCCCTGCCGTGGAAATACACCTTCAGGTCCCGAACGGAAAGGAGGATGTCATTGTTACTGGTCATAGGCCATATGGTGTCTAAAATGCATTGTTGTTCTTGTTGGGCTCAAAGCTGATGGCATCGTAAAAAGTCAAAAAATGTATTTTGTTGTCATTCCGGCGAAAGCCGGAATCCAGTTATATCAGTTAGTTGCAACTACTATGGACTCCGGTTTTCACCGGAGTGACGACTTTTTACGAGACAGTCA
>JADFWI010000289.1 GCA_015222985.1 Pseudomonadota bacterium
CCATAACGTTTCTTCGCTTCAAAAAGCCACTGAAGCCATCTTCGCCGATCCTTTGCAAACTTGAGCAAAAACTCTCTTTTATGGCATCGGTGGGTGATATGCCATATCTGCCCCGGGATATAATGTCTTTTCGCTCTCGCCATTGATTATTGTGAATAATGCTCTTTTTGTCCCTAAAAAGGTCGATATAGGGCCTAAATAAGGGTGTTTTTACGTTTGTTCTTTAATAGTTTTAGATACTTAGCGTGGCCCGACCCCATCCCCGGACCACGGGCAACGGTGAACGGACAACGGATAACGGTGAACGGATAAAAGCGCCATTAGTTCGTAGGAACCGTGATTATCGGCGCTTGTCCTCGGTCACCTGTTTCCGTGAGTGAGAACAACATCATCAAGAATGAAAGTATGCGCTTGGAGGGAATATCCGTGTCTTCAATCCAAAACCAGTTATCCCGGTAAGGAACCGCCACAAAAGCTTCTTCAGGACGAGACGCACCGCTGTGGACACGAATTAGCGGCGGGATGTCAGATACCTCTTCAGCCGCGAAGCCTTGAACACGTCCTTCATTGACATCTTTGGCCGGAACCTCAATATATGACCCCAGTTCTATCATGATCTGAAGCATGGATCGGGTAAGCATGGCCATTTCCCTGTCATCCATGGCAATGGCGCCGTATACCACACGAAACTCGGCAGCGTCCGGATTGAGACCAAGTATCTGCCGAGCCAGGTTGGCCTCCTGAAAAATCTCATCCGCGTCCTCGGTCCGGAAGAACATGACGACCCTCTCGTCTTGGCCGGTGGACTTGACTCGCATGCCCAGCTTCCCTGATCGTTGCACCTTTCGGAGCGCCTCGATGAGTCGGTAAAATTCGGGGTCAGCAGCGCGCGGGTCCAGACCGCCGCCGTAACGATTGTCGATGTTGTTGATGGTCTGCACGCAAATCCGCAAGACGAAATTAACCGGATAATCTGCCTGTATCAAAGACAGGATACCTTCCACGGGTATAGGTGTCATAAGACTACGCGTGAACTTCTCTCCAATAAGGGGCGTATAGGTAATGGTCGGACGATCAGAGTATGTGCCGCTGCCACCTACTGTCTGGCTGTCTCCTCCAACAAGGCTATTCGACCAGCCAACCCCCAGGCTGACCTGGCCTTCCAGCGAATACTGGCTGATGACCGATGCCACCTCCAAGAAGACAGGGGCATCCACGTAGCGAATCTTCACCAGATTGAGAAGCATCTGTTTCTTCCACGAGTCGGAAAGGGCCTTGGTATAGTCGAACCGGTCCCGTGTAACGGTCTTTGGGCCGATTCCGGCACAGCCATTCATCAGAACCAGCATGGAAAGGGCGGCCAATACGGTAAGTCCCGCTTTTTTTAGCATGGTTTTACTTTCCTTCTTTGAAGCAATTCGTGAAGGAACCCTACCACCTTATTTCTCATCAACGTCCGGAGGGTGCTGAACGTCCCGGGCCACGTGAGTAGTGGTTTCAGGCAAGGCAAATTTGATGCCTTCTTCCTCAAACTCCTGCATGATCTGTGTGTTGACCCGCTGGTTCAGGGCAAGGAAAGCCCAGTAGTCCGGCGGGTGATACCAGTAGATCAGGATGATATTCAATGAATCCCTGTTAAATTCGTTGAAGCACACCCGGGGCGGAAATTCCGGGTTCATCCCTTCGTGATTGTCGAGAATCCGCTCGACAATCTGCACTGCCTTGTTGACCTTTTCCAACGGCGTGTCAAAAGGAATGGCAATATTGGTGAGCCTGCGAATGTGAGGACGCCGCCCGATGTTCTCTATGTCTGCCCTGGCCATCTCGTCGTTCGGAATGGTTGTCTGATGCCCGGTAAGAAGGCGAATTTTTGTTGACCTCAAGCCGATCTCTTCTACGACCCCGTCATGGCCCTTTACCACAATGCGTTGGCCGACCCGATAAGGCTTGTCCAGAAATACCATAATGCTGCCGATAAGGTTTTTCAGCGAATCCTGCGCGGCCAGTGCCACTGCGAACCCTCCCACGCCAAGGCCTGTTAACAATGTACTTGCCCTGATGCCGTGATTTTCGAACCAGACGAGTACAGCTAGAAAGAAAATTATGATCTTGGCAATGCGCGCCACTGGTTTCAGCAGGGTCGCAGCCGTCTCTTGCTCGTCTCTGCTCATTTTTTGAGCCCACCATTCGAGAATGAGATCCAGGAGCCGCATTGCTGCCCAGGCAACCGCAATCGTTACGATAGTGCCTCCGCGCGTCATGTTGTGCAGGGTCACAGAGAGACCGATCATGGATACGACCCCTTGGACAAAGAGGAGCCACAGCAGAATCCGGGCAGGACCGGTCACGAATTTAGCAATCCCATGGCTCAAGTCAGTATCTCTCCGGCGCAGAATACCCCCTGCAATCCAGGTCACGGCAATTGCTGCAACATATGCAACACCTATTCCGAACAGGAACGCGACCCACTGCCATGCTTGCCAGCCAAGAAACACAACGTTTGGAAGGATCTTTGACAAGGTCTCTTCAAAAGGGTTGAACCCGTGATGCTCATAGAGAAGAGGTATTTCGGCTACGGTCCTATTGGAGAACTTCCATATTTGCACCCCGTCCTTGCGAGGCACCCTTTGCAATAGAACAGCTACGGTTTTTTCCGGCGTCTTGATATAGCCAACATGATCCCGGTATGAGGGGAGGCCATCGTCCGCTTGCCCCTCTGGATCATTGCTCAGGACTTCCGGGTCAACCCACAGGACGCGCTGCAGCACGACCTTGAGCTGCTGGGCCATCTCCGGCCCCTGTTTCTTGCTCATTCCCCTGGGCAGATTGCGCAAATCCAGGTATTCGGCTGCTTCCTCGAATTCTCCGTCGTCCGCTGCTTTATGGAATCCTCTAAAGCTGCTCCGAGGGGTTCCACGGTTGAATTCGTCTGCCGGGCCTGCGGGCTTTGCCTGTTCCGGCTCAGCTTTCTCTTCGATCTTGTCTTCCTTCCCAGCTTTTGGCAGTGGCACCTGCGCTTCAATGGTGAGTACGGAAAAAAACAGAATCAGCACCGCGGTCAAGGCAGAAATCATGAAACGATATTCTGGGAGAATAGGGGTGGTGGTCCTTCTGCGCTTAGTCATGAGGTTTACCCTCCTGGTTTGTCTTACCAAGACCCTTCTTGAGAATATGTGGCAATCGAGTGGGAGCGACTCCAATCGGCAAACGGCTTATTGTTGGCGTGGGATCTCCCACTCAACGAATTCAACATCGGCAAACCCAAAAGGTTCTCCGGATATCCACAGGACGACTCTAAGGCCATCCGTGAAATAGGGATCACCTGTAAGGTTACCGCGCGGCGTATCTATCGGGGCCTTTCCGACCCCTTCCACAACTTCCTCAAGTTCTCATAATTCTTTTGAAAATGAAAGACCTCGTCGAATCTCACGTGCCGTTCATCATCAGGTTGACACCACACCTGCCTGACGAGGGGGAATGTGTACTTCGGCCTCATGCATGAAGAGTGATCTCACCTTGTCCCAGAAATCACCGCCCAGCACGAATAGACTCGATACAAACATGATGTCACCCAAAAGGTTCACAGCCAACCGATGTGCGTCGTAACCCGGGATCAGATCGGGCGCATACGGAGCCAGCCACCCGAAAAGCAGGGGAAACACAAACATGAGCAGCCCAACGTGATAACGCGTGCGGCTCACGACGTCCGGCGGACCGTGTTTCTTTAAGAACGCGAAAAAGC
>JADFWI010000290.1 GCA_015222985.1 Pseudomonadota bacterium
AATCATAAAGATCGTTGAACAGCTACCAAATACCAGAGCAGGCAACCATGTTGCGGGCCAATTGTTAAGATCGGGAACTTCGCCTTATCCAAACCATGGTGAAGCCCAGGCAGCGGAGTCCCCAAAGGACTTTATCCATATTGGATATTCGTTTTTCATTCGACGTTCGATGTTCGATGTTCATCTTTGAAAACAATTCCATACGGCGTAAATGTAACCTGTGAACGGTTACTGCTGTTTTTCTGAACAAAGCCGGTGAATTCATAACGTCTTGGCAGGCCGCCAAACCTATGGTATCTAACTCAAGCTTTCATACCATTGGTTTTGATTACATAAAAAGCACAAAAAGATTGACAATTCCAGTGCTCTCATTTATTCTTTCAGTAAAAACACACTGGGAAAACACAATGGAAACTGCTCGTATCAATGTCAGTCTTCCCAAAGAGATGCTCGCAGAGCTATCCAGGGAAGTAGAATCCCGAAAGAGGAGCCGCTTCGTCGCAGAGGCCATCAGGCGTTTGCTTGAGGAGAAAAGAAAAAAAAGGCTAGCTGCAGAGTACAAGGAGGCCGCTCAGGACATTCGAAGAATCAACCAGGAACTCGAAGGGGTTATATCCGATGGCCTCGATTAAGAGGGGGCAGGTCTTTTTGGTCAATTTTGATCCAACGCTGGGCGCGGAAGCAAGGAAAACTCGCCCTGCTCTGGTCGTGTCCAACAACATAAACAATACTCATTCACCGATTGTTTCCATCTGTCCAATTACCTCAAATGTGCCCCGCGTCTATTCCTTTGAGGTCGAGATTCCACTGGGCAGAGGCGGCTTGCGTGCCCGCTCGAAGGTGATGGTAAATCAGACCAGGGCGGTCGACAGAATCCGGCTCATCAAGAGCCTCGGACATCTGCCAGAAGAAATCATGGCCGATGTGGACCGGGCCCTGAAGCTTCACTATGATCTCAAGTAGTAAACCCTAATGTTGCATAAACAACATGGCAACAGAGGACAAAAACCAAGAATAACATATAGTTGAGCATTCATGATGCATTGTTCACAAATCCACCGAGAGTGAGATCTATGAAAAGCGAAAAACCTGCCATGTTGTTTACCCTGCGGGAAAGCCGATGATACCGCATCTCCTGCGTTGTCAAGGGTTCGCAGTAAACTACTACAGCTTCACCCTCGACGTCTTGGATCTGCGGCATCCTCGACTTTTGCAACGTTAGGGTAAAGCCATTGCATTTCGGGTTAATGCTTACGTGTGATTTCGTTATCCAGATGAGTGGGTGTTTCAGGGATCGTAGCGACAAAAATGGAAAAGGCCATCCATGAAGGTTGTCAAAGCAGGCATTATACAGTTTGACGTACGTCTGGGTGACGTTGAGTGGAATCTGAGGAGGGCGAGACAACGTATCTCTTTCCTTGCCCGCAAGGGGGCTCAGCTTGTACTGCTTCCGGAGATGTGGTCCACGGGTTTTGCAAATGAGCGGCTTGAGGAACTGTCTGAGACGACACCAGCGGTTCTTGAAGGGCTGATCCGACTGTCAGAAGAACTACACCTTACGATAATTGGTTCCTTGCCTGAAAAAGGGGCAGATGGGATATACAATACCGCCTATGTGGTGGACAGGGACGGATCTGTTGCAGGGAGCTATCGCAAGGTTCACCTTTTCTCGCCAACCAAGGAGGATCGGTATTTTAGACCTGGCGACAAAGCGGTTGTCGCAAAGACATCCCTTGGTCCCATAGGCCTAATGATCTGCTATGACCTGAGATTCCCGGAGCTATGCCGGTCTCTTGCACTGCAAGGGGCGAAAATAGTGGCTGTTATGGCCCAATGGCCTGCTGTGCGGGTTGACCACTGGAAAGCCCTTCTCAAGGCCAGGGCCATCGAAAACCAGCTCTTTGTTCTGGCCGCAAACCGGTGTGGCGGGGATGGCGACCTGATTTATGGAGGTCATTCCCGGATCATATCCCCGGGGGGAGATGTTCTGGCAAGGGCTGGAAAAGATCCAGCATCCCTTTCAGCCTCCATTGATCTGCGTCTGGTAGAAAGAGCGAGAAAACAGATTCCGTGTTTGCAGGAACGGATGCCTGAAGCCTATGGGTGAGAAGCTCATCAAGAGAGAAGAGCTTGCAGAGAACGTGCAGGCCTTGAAAAGGGCGGGCAAGCGAATTGTCTTTACCAATGGCTGCTTTGATCTGCTTCATATAGGTCATATTCGGTATTTGAAGTCTGCCAAGGCAGAAGGGGATGTTCTTTTGGTGGGGCTCAATTCTGATCGCTCAGTTCGCCAGATCAAAGGGCCAGCACGGCCCATCGTTTCTGAGAATGAGCGTGCCGAGGTTCTGGCATCTCTGGCTTGTGTTGATTTTGTTACCTTTTTTGACGAGCCAGACCCCTTGGCGACAATCCGGGTCCTGATGCCGGACGTCCTGGTAAAGGGTGCGGACTGGGAAAAGGATGCCATTGTGGGAAAAGATGTCGTGGAAGCAAACGGCGGGCGAGTTGTACGCATTCCGGTGACGGAAGGGGCCTCCACCAGCAGAATTATCGAAAAGATTTTGGCCCTGAGATTTGAAAGACGTTAGAGGTCCTCAACCCTCCGACATCAGCATAGGAAGCTGGTGAGAGAATTCCGTATTCGGCTCATGAAACAACTACTTCAGGAAAAAGTAAGAGTCTTGCACAACCAGAAGGTCGGGCCAGCCTATTTCAGGATGGGCTTGGCCTTTGCTGAGTTGGCCAGGATCACCCGGCCAGGGCAGTTCGTTATGGTGAGGGTTCACGACAGGCCTATCCCACTCCTGCGTCGGCCTTTTTCTGTGCACAGGCGCCTTGTTAAAGGCAATGAAATTTTGGGATTTGAACTGCTGTATAAGGTCGTAGGAAAAGGTACTCAGGCCATGTCTGAGCTCAAGTCCGGGGATGTCATCGACGTCCTGGGTCCTTTGGGAAAGGGCTTTTCTTGTCCCGAGGGCGTGTGCGACGTTTTCCTTGTGGCGGGCGGTGTTGGCGTGGCTTCGCTTTACTGTCTTGCGCTTTATCTTGCTGAGCTCAACTCGGTCAAGTCCACGGTTTTTCTTGGAGGGCGTTCTGCTGCTGATGTCTTATGCCAAGAAGAATTCCAGTCCATGGGCGCTACGGTTCGCATCACAACGGAAGACTGTAGTCTGGGTGAAAGGGGCCTTGTCACATCGCTGGTTCAAAAGGCCCTGGAAGTTGATGAAAAACCGGATATGATCTATGCCTGTGGGCCCCAGGCCATGCTTAAGGCAGTCAGTGAAATAGCAGGCGCCCATAATGTGCCATGTCAGATCTCCCTGGAGTCGGCCATGGCCTGTGGTTTTGGGGTGTGCCTGGGATGCGCTGTGGAAAAGGCTGGGAACCGTGGAGCCTACCTTCATGTCTGCACAGACGGACCGGTTTTTGACTGCCGTGATGTCTTAATCGATGTTTGATTAGGTCTTCATGAAGATAGAATAGTGGAGTTTTGTGTCTAAAATCACAAATTCCAAGCACCAAATTTCAAACAAATCTCAATAATTCAATGAAGTTCCAACGAAGCAAATCCCCTCTGGGGATAACCAAAGCCTGGTCCTCTGGGCCAGGATTTTTACCCGGGTTAGGTTCGTTCGTGTTAAGAGAGGGGCTATGCAGAAAGAATACAATCCTGAGTTTGTGGAATTGAAGTGGCATAAAATCTGGGACGAGAAGCAATTGCTGCGGGTCAAGGAAGAGCCGGAAAAGGAAAAATACTACCTCCTTGAGATGTTTCCGTATCCCTCGGGCAACATCCATATGGGACATGTGCGTAACTACACGATTGGCGACGTCGTGGCCCGATACAAGCGAATGCGGGGATACAACGTTCTTCATCCCATGGGGTGGGATGCCTTTGGGATGCCGGCGGAAAATGCGGCCATTGCTCACCAGGTGCATCCGGCCCGGTGGACGTATCAGAACATCGGCACCATGAGGTCCCAGCTCAAACGCCTTGGGTTTAGCTATGACTGGGACCGTGAGCTGGCTACATGTAAGCCTGAGTACTACCGTTGGGAACAGTGGCTATTTGTGAAGATGTTCGAGAAGGGAATGGTCTACAGGAAAAAATCCTCCGTGAACTGGTGCGAAACCTGCCAAACAGTGCTTGCCAATGAGCAGGTGGAGGCGGGTCTATGCTGGCGTTGCGGCGAAGAGGTAAGCCAGAGGGATCTGGACCAATGGTTTTTCCGTATTACGGATTTTGCTGATGACCTTCTGGCATATTGTGACCGCCTGCCGGCGTGGCCCGACAAGGTTGTGGCCATGCAGAAGAACTGGATCGGAAAGAGCGTTGGCGCTGAGATTCATTTTCCCCTCGAAAACGGCGACGGCTTCATCCCGGTTTTCACCACACGTCAGGACACGGTATTCGGCGCCACATTCATGGTTATGGCTCCGGAACATCCAATGGTTGCGAGACTTGCTGCTGGAACCGACCAGGAAGAAAAGGTGAGGACCTTTGTTGAGCGTATGGGCCGGCAGGACAAGGCCAAACGGACCTCTGACGATTATGAAAAGGAAGGGGTCTTTGTGGGGGCCAATTGCATCAACCCCTTTACCGGGCGTCAGATGCCCATCTTTACAGCCAACTTTGCCCTGATGGAATATGGAACCGGCGCGGTGATGGCAGTCCCGGCCCATGACCAGCGGGATTTTGAGTTTGCGCGAAAATACGGGCTGGATATCATTGTGGTGATTCAACCCAAGGGCGAAACACTGGTCCCTGAGACCATGACCGAAGCCTATGTAGGAGAGGGGGTATTGGTTCGATCAGGACACTTTGACGGATTGGAAAATATTACGGCCCTTGGTGACATTGCGGATTATCTGGAAGAAAAAGGGCTTGGCAAAAGGGCGGTTAATTTCAGGCTCAGGGATTGGGGGATCTCACGTCAAAGATATTGGGGTACGCCTATCCCGATCATCTACTGTGACAAGTGCGGTGTTGTGCCGGTTGCGGAGAAAGACCTCCCCGTAATACTGCCTGAAGAAGCTGAGATGCTGGAAGGGGGGAAGTCCCCTCTTTCTATGCTGGAAGACTTTGTGAACACTGCGTGTCCCAAGTGCGGAAATCCTGAGGCCCGTCGTGAGACTGATACCATGGATACCTTTGTTGAATCATCGTGGTATTTTGAACGCTATTGCAGTCCCCAGCATTCTGACGGGATGTTTGACCAGAAAGCCGTTGGGTATTGGATGCCGGTGGACCAGTATATCGGCGGTATTGAACATGCGATCCTTCATCTTCTTTACTCGCGCTATTTTACACGCATTCTCAAGGACTTCGGGCTGGTTGACTACAAGGAGCCCTTTACCCGGCTCCTGACCCAGGGGATGGTTTGCAAGGAAACCATCAAATGTCCTGAACATGGTTTTTTGTATCCTGAAGAGGTCATTACCAAGGAAAACGGGCAGACGTGCGAGCATTGCGGGGGGCAGGTTGAGGTTGGGCGGATCGAAAAGATGTCCAAGTCAAAAAAGAACGTGGTTGATCCCAATGCCCTTATAGAGAGATATGGGGCTGATACGCTCAGGCTCTTTTGCCTTTTTGCAGCACCCCCGGAAAGAGACCTTGACTGGAACGATCAAGGCGTGGAAGGAGCCTATCGGTTTCTGAACAGGGCATGGCGTTTGGTGGCAGAGCTTTTGGACCAGGTGAAAGACGCTCAAGTCTTTGACGGGGGCAAAGAACTTGTCGGCGATTTGAGGGCCCTACATAGAAAAACCCACCAGACCATCAAACGGGTCACAAACGACATTGAGACAAGGTTTCATTTTAACACGGCTATCAGTGCCGTTATGGAGCTGGTGAACAGCATACAGGCTTCAAAAGAAGAAGTCCTTTCCGATCCTGCCGGGCCGGCCGTGTTGCGGTCTGCCCTGGAGGCCGTCGTGGTCCTGCTGTCGCCCATTGTTCCGCATTTTGCTGACGAATTGTGGGAGACCCTTGGCCATTCCGGAAGTGTGCTTCAGATTGCCTGGCCAGCCTACATGGAGGACGCCATTGAGGAAGACCGGATCCTCATAGTTGTGCAGGTAAACGGCAAAGTGCGGAGTAGATTTCAGATAGCAGCAGATGCTGACGAAGAAACGATGAAAGAGACAGCGCTGGCCGATGACAGGGTTGTGGCCCGCATCGCGGGTCGGGCTGTGAAGAAGGTTATCGTGGTACAAAAGAAGCTTGTGAATATCGT
>JADFWI010000291.1 GCA_015222985.1 Pseudomonadota bacterium
CCATTCGGTTATCCACTTCTGGGGATATGTCAGCCTCTTAAAAAATGTTTCAATTTTCCACAAGCCTAATTATAATTCAGACCTGAAAACTTTTTTACCCGCAGAAAAGTCGATCACAGTGAAACGCCTTTGATTGCTCGTCGCGCTCAGCAGGTTCACGACCAATCAATACCCGTCTTTGCGGTAGGTTTCCTCGCCGCCCTCTTCTGTTGACGGGATCTCAGCCTCCGTGTCGATCTGGAAAAAAGGATCCGGCTTTCCGTCCTCGGTGTGATACTTGGGTGCGTACTTCTTCTTATCGGACAATGGCACGGGCGGGTTGAACGAAAAATCGTTGACCTCGGCTCTTCGCTGCTCGATCCTGTCCGGGAATACCCGAAGCACCATCAGGTCGAACGACCAAACGAGCTGGTCACCCAACTTCTTGATGTCCGGACAATGCGCCTGGACGCTCTTCAGCGCACAGGCCACCGTGTCATCGGCCACCGGGAAATGCGTGACCACCGGGAGCCGCGGACGGGGATCCATCTGGCTAAGCATGTACCCAAAGGCCCCCTGGGGCGTGTGGGAGCTGTTCTGCACATCGATCATGGCCTGGACTGTTTTGTCCCACATTTCGCCACTGCCCGGTTCCGTTAGGCCCTGAGACTTCATGGCCCACACTTCCGCCGGAGGAACCATCTCGTGAATGAATACGTCCACGCCCCGGGCGTTGCCGTCTTCATCCTTGTTGATGGCGTGGTAGATAGAGTTCCACTCGGGCTTGGTGTCACTCGAGTAGATCATGGTCAGGGGTTCTTGCGCCCCCGGGGGAGTCCACTCGAGCTTGTAGCCCATGGAGCCTTTTCGGCAATGGATCACCGGGTAGTGGAGGACCTTCGACCTGCTGGTCAAATTGTTGTAGGCGATATTGTCGCCGGTAGGTTTCCCCTCGTCATCCAGCCCGGTCTTCCACCAGTCCAGCCCGATGGGGATCAGGGCATAGGCGTCGTTGGAAGGATCGTCCCCGGCGGGCGCGGGAACGTACGGCAATCCCCAATTAGCCGCGATTTCGGCAAGGGAGGGATAGCTCTCATAAGCGGAGCTTAGGAAGGCTTGGCTCTCCGTATGCCACCGCAATGCTTCCCGGAGGTGTGTACAAAACGCCTGAACTCCATCGTCATAATAGTCAGGAGTATTCGGGTAATTGTTTGAATTTGTAACAGGAGGATTTTTCCCGGGGTTCGGCACGCCCGACGGCTTGTTTCCCCAGACGAAGAGGGGTGAATAGCGGTTGCTTGAGGGTCCGAAACCGTAGGCATGGATCAGGTCGCTGACGTGGTCGCCGTGCAGGTGGTTAATGAAGATTTTGTCCATCCTTCCATACCCAACCCCGCAGGCTTGATAATTGGCAGATACCCCGCAGCCGAAGTCGAAAATGAACTGGTCCAGCGGTTGCTGTTTGTCTTTGTCCCACCCCACCTCGACGAAGATGCTCATCTCCGCCTGTGCCCGGCGTGCCATAGGGATCGCTGACCCCATGAACGTGATTCGCATTTCATCGGGCTCGAGCTTCGTGCCCGTTAGCTTCCCTTTTATATCCTTCCCACAGGGGGTGATCGGCTTCAGTTGCTCGAAGTATTTATACCGCTGCGTGTCATTGTGCGTCGGGTAGAAGCTGTCTAAGGGAGCGTTGGGATTGCCACCGCCGTACTTGCTCGTGGCCGCAATAGCCTTACCTGCGCTTCCTGTGAAGGCTAACCCGCCCAGTGCCAACCCTGAAAGCTTCAATGCGTCTCGTCGCGTTAATCCTTTGGACATCGTTTTTTTCGATTTCTTCATGATCTTTTCTCCTTTCAATTTAGAAGGTTGTATTATTCGTTTAAAGTTCACCGGGAAAAGGCCTCTTCTCAATTACTTGCACCAGGTCCTCGATTGTCAGTTGGCGGGATGAGTCAACAGATAGCACCAGCATTTTATTGTTTGCCAGATCGACTCCTATAAACATGGTCGTCGGATGATCACGCATCATAGACAGGAAAAAGTGAGGTTGAGCTGTTTCAAAATC
>JADFWI010000292.1 GCA_015222985.1 Pseudomonadota bacterium
CCCGTATGGGCATAAACACCTCTCATGGTTTGAAGGTAAATGGGTATTTCCCGCAATCTCTGAGTCAGACTCATCCGCCGGAGGCGGACTCAAAATACTCAATGTATTCCTGCAGTTAATCCGCCTGAGGCGGACGTCTTCCTTGACCTTGCAAGAAATCTCTCATTCTCGGACAGCCTCCCAGGGGAAGGAAACCAAATGAACGTTCTGTTAATCTACCCGGAATTCCCGGACACATTTTGGAGTTTCAAGCACGCACTGAAGTTCATTCACAAAAAAGCAACCTTGCCGCCACTGGGCCTGCTGACGCTCGGGGCGATGCTGCCGGCAGAATGGTCCAAGCGGTTAGTCGATCTCAATGTGACAGAGCTCACTGAACAAGGCCTGACGTGGGCTGATTGCGTGTTTATCAGCGCCATGGTAGTGCAAAGAGAGTCAGCACGTCAAACCATTGCACGGTGCAAGGAGGCGGGCCTCAAGGTCATAGCCGGTGGACCACTTTTTACGAGCGAGCACGAGGAATTTGAGGCTGTCGATCATTTTGTGCTCAACGAGGCCGAACTGACCCTGCCTCCTTTTCTGGCGGATCTGGAAATGGGATGTGCCAGGCGTGTCTACGAAACATCCGAATTTTGTGACATCCGGCAGACGGCTGCTCCCATGTGGGAGTTGGCCGACCTGAAACGGTATGCCTCAATGAGCATCCAGTTTTCCAGAGGCTGCCCGTTTGATTGCGAGTTTTGTAATGTGACGGCGTTATTCGGGCACCGGCCGCGTATCAAGAGCGCCGAGCAGATTGTTGCCGAATTGGATGGCCTCTATAATCTGGGATGGCGTGGGCAGGTCTTCTTCGTGGATGACAACTTCATTGGCAACAAAAGGTATCTTAAGACCCAGCTCCTGCCTGCGTTAATCGAATGGCAGAAAGACAAGAGAGGGACACCGTTTTATACGGAAGCTTCTGTCAATCTGGCCGACGACAACCCATTAATGGAGATGATGGTCGAGGCCGGGTTTGACGCGGTCTTTATCGGGATTGAAACGCCGGATGAGCAAAGTCTGGCTGAATGCAACAAAATGCACAACAAAAACCGTGACCTAATCGAAGACGTTAAACGGATCCAACGAACCGGCTTGCAAGTACAAGGTGGCTTCATTGTCGGCTTCGACAGTGACACCCATTCCATCTTCCGACGGCAAATTGATTTTATCCAGAAAAGCGGGATCGTGACTGCAATGGTCGGTCTGCTTCAGGCTCCTGCCGGCACAAGACTTTATGAACGCTTGAAACAAGAGGGCCGCCTGCTAGGTGATATGTCGGGGGATAACGTGGATGGCACAACCAACATAATCCCTAACATGGACCTTAGTGTGTTAAATGAGGGGTACAAGAATATAATGAGCCACATCTATTCACACAAACACTACTATGAACGCATTAAGACCTTCCTGCGAGAATATAAGGCGCCAAGGATTGAAATTCCGCTGGACTTTCAGCGTCTCCTGGCGTTCTTTCGTTCCAACGTACGTTTGGGTATTTTTGGCAAAGAGCGATTCCACTATTGGAGGCTCTTGTTCTGGACGCTTTTTCGCCGCCCCGAGCTGTTCTCACTGGCCATTACATTGGCGATCCAAGGCCATCATTTCCGCAAAATCTGCGAATTGCACATCTTTTGATCACTGGACCGTTTAGACTCAACAGCCCTGGAAATGGCTCCACCCGAGGCAGAGGCAAGAGGGGATGTTATGCAGAGGTCTTGTTTAATGAGCTTGGGGGGCATTCCGCCCCCCAAGTCATATGGAGATTCTAGATTTGGTTTGGCCTGATCATTCCACAAGAAATTTCTTGATCTCGTTGGTCTGCGGATCAATCAGGTGAATGGCACAGGCCAGACAGGGGTCAAAAGAACGGATGATACGCACCACATTAATGGGGTTATCTGCATCAGGGATCGGTGCCCCGATGAGCGATTCCTCGTACTGGCCGCGATGGTTTTTCTCGCACCTGGGCGATGCATTCCAGGTTGAAGGAACCACACACTGATAGTTAGCGATCTTCTTATCCTCGATCTTGATCCAGTGACCTAATGCGCCACGAGGCGCCTCAAAAAAGCC
>JADFWI010000293.1 GCA_015222985.1 Pseudomonadota bacterium
GAAAAAGAACGGCGCCGCCTTGCTGCCGACCTTCACGATCAAGTCTGTCAGTCGCTGGCCCTGGCAAACATACAGCTTGACTTAGCGCGTAAGTCCACCTCTGAGTCCAAGCTAGCCGACAAGTTTAACGACATTTCGGATACCTTACTCGAGACCCTTAAAAACACAAAACAGCTCATGTTTGAACTGAGTTCTCCTTCAATGCATGAAATCGGTCTTTCCTCCGCCATATCCGAGTGGCTGGAGGTGCAGATTGGAAACAGGCACAGCCTGAAAACCAAAGTCATCGATAATATCCCTGACAACCGCAGAAAAACACTGGACCCAAACGTGCGGGCCATATTATTCCGCAATGTGAGGGAACTGCTCGTTAACGTGGTTAAACATGCCCGGGCGAAAAAGGTAAGCGTTCGTTTAGAAGACAGGAACACAAACATAAGGATCATTGTTGAAGATGACGGTATTGGTTTCGATCCGCGTGCGGTGATTCAGGCAGGGAGCAAAATTGGCGGTTTCGGCCTGTTCAGTATTGAAGAACTCATGGCTGATCTGAGCGGTAGCCTGAGAATCGTGTCCGAGCCGGGCAAGGGTTGCACGGCCATCCTGTCCGCTCCCTTCGGTGTCGATGATAGACAGGAGAGGGATTAGCTATGGCTACAACGATCCTTCTGGTAGACGACCATCCACTTTTTAGAAAGGGGCTCCGTCTCCTTCTGGAAGAGCAAGAGGATTTTCGTATAGTCGGTGAAGCCGGAGATGGCCGGGAAGCGATCGACCGGGTGCGGACGCTCTCTCCGGATGTGGTGATTATGGACATTTCTATGCCGGATTTCAACGGGATAGATGCCACGCGACAGATCGTCTCCGAGGTTCCCTCAGCAAAAGTGGTGGCACTATCCATACACGAAGGATCGCAATTCGTCGAAGAAATGCTGCAGGCCGGCGCCGTCGGATACATCCTGAAAGACAGTGTACCGCAAGACCTGGTGAACGGTTTAAGGTCCGTGATCCAGGGAGAAGTCTATCTGAGCCCGGCAATCACCGGCATAGTGGTTTCAGAGTACAAAGAATTACTGGCGAAGTCTCCTTCAACGGCTCAAATTAAAGACGCCTCACCGATCCTGCGCACCAAGTTCCACCGCCCCAAGCTCTCCCCGGACCTTGTGCCCCGGTCAGACCTGGTGGCCCGATTGGATGAGCTGCGGCGTCGGCCGTTGACGCTTGTCTCCTCTGCGGCGGGCTACGGCAAAAGCACGATGGCAAGCCTGTGGCTGGAGGCGTGGGATGGCCCCTACGCCTGGCTATCTCTGGACGAGGATGAAAATAATCTTCGTAAGTTTATAAACTATCTGCTGGCTGCAATCCGCAACGCCTTCCCCGAGGCATGCGAATCAACCCGGTCATTGCTGCAGGGCCCGGAGCTTCCCCCTGTTTCGATCCTGAGCCGGCATATTGTGAATGACCTCGACGAGATCGAAACCCCTTTCATCCTGGTGCTGGACGACTTTCACAAGATCCGTGAAAAAACGGTGCACGACCTGATGGGCGCCATTTTAGCCCACCCACCTCAAAACCTGCACCTGATGCTGCTGACCCGCCGCGATCCGCCGTTGCTTACCAGCCTACTTCGAGGTCGGGCCCAGGTGAATGAAATACGTTCTGCCGACCTGTATTTCACGGTGGCGGAGACGGCAGTTTTTCTGAAAAATACCATAGGGCTTTCGGTTGACGAAAAAACGGCTGTGACCATCCAGGAGAAGCTCGAAGGTTGGCCGGCGGGAATGCGCCTGATGTCACAGTCTCTGAAGAATTCGGGCGATCTTGATCGTCTGATGGCGGGGTTGAAAGGCGGCTTCGTCACGATCGTGGACTATCTGGTGACCGAGGTGCTA
>JADFWI010000294.1 GCA_015222985.1 Pseudomonadota bacterium
CGACGAGTTTTCAGATGCCGCGAGACGAGCAATTCTTCAGCGGTGCCAAGGATATCACCGTGATGACTCACACCAGGGGCCTCAGCATAGACCGGCGCCAAAAAAGAGTTCTCATAGAAAATACCATGGATGGGAAAAAAGACGCCCTATCTTATGACAAGCTCGTACTGGCTACTGGAGGCAGGCCAAAACCTTTATCCGTACCGGGCGTGGACCTTGAAGGTGTACGTGCACCATACAATTTGAATGACGCAGTAACCGTTAAGGACTCGATTGCCGGCGGCAAAGTGGGAAGTGCCCTTGTTATTGGGGCGAGCCTTATGGGCCTGCAGATGGCAGAGGCCCTTTCGGACATGTGGGGCATCGAAACCGGGGTGGTGGAAGCAGGGGACCAGCTCCTGCCAAGGATGATCAGCCGAAACCTTGCCACCATGGTCCAGCACCATCTGGAAGAAAACGGCATCTCCTTTTACCTGTCACAGCAGGTTGAGCGTCTGGAAGGCGAAAACCAGGTAGAACGGGTTGTCACGAGTGAGGGAACGATTGAGGCCGATTTGGTCCTCATCGCTTCGGGTGTGACCCCCAATTCGGAGCTGGCTCGTGAGGCGGGCCTGGCGGTTTCACCGACAGGAGCTGTGGTCGTGAATGGAAAGATGGAGACTTCGGACCCCCATATCTACGCCGGCGGAGACTGTGTGGAAATCACCCATCTGATAACCGGCAAACCAGTTTTCTGCCCGTCCGATGCGCTGGCCCACAAGCAGGGACGCATCATCGGGACCAACCTGGCAGGCGGAAACAGGCGTTTTGAGGGAACCGTAGGGAGTTTTGTAGTCAAGCTCTTTGAGGTATCGGTTGCCGGTGCTGGTTTGAGCCAGGACATGGCACACCAGGAAGGGTTTGACGCAACGACAGCCTTTGTTGTTCAGTTCGATCACGCCCACTTTCATCCTGACAAGGATCTCATGTACCTAGAACTTGTGGTGGAAAAGGGAACCGGAAGAGTTCTGGGCATCCAGGGACTCGGAAACGCGGGATACGGCACGGCAGGCAGGGTGGACGCCGTGGCTGCGATGCTCAAATACAGGCCTACCACAGCAGACATCAGCAACCTGGAAGTTGCCTATTCACCGCCCTTTTCAGGGGCTATGGATATTGTGAATACCCTGGGGAATGTGGCGGAAAACGTCCTGGCCGGAAAGAACCGGGCCCTGGAGGCAGAGGCCTTCGTTGATTTGTGGGAAAAAAGGGAGAAAGGCGAGGCTTTCTTCTTGGACTGCCGGGGCTGGGCGAACGCAGAGCCCTTTGTCAACAAATACCCGCTCCACTGGAAAAGTATTCCTCAGGAGACACTGAGGGACAGGATCGGGCAGGTACCTCATGACAAACAAGTGGTGCTGATCTGCAACACCGGAATGCGCTCTTATGAAGCCCAACTCATGCTTGATCAGGCAGGGATAAAAGATACACGCAATGTGTCAGGGGGCATCGCGGCCCTGAAGAAGTGGGGATTGGACCTTTCCGTGACACGCTGAACAACTGTCGCCAACAGGAAAACATGGGGCTGGGGAATGGGAACGCTGGTAAAAAAGTAACAAAACCTTATTCGATTAATTGCAACCCATTTTCGCGGGCAATGGTTTCTCCCCTTTCGACCGAGAACCCCACGCCAGGGGGGCTCATTTCCAACCG
>JADFWI010000295.1 GCA_015222985.1 Pseudomonadota bacterium
GGATAGAACCGAAAATCCCTGGAGCCGACACACTGGATAAAGGCAAGCCTTTTCGCCACTGCAAAGGTCTCGGCCTTCCTTTTTAAGGTATTGAGAGTTTCAACAATGGCCAGATGACCCGTATACTTGTCGGCCCATTTCTTGTAATCATCGTCGTCTTTATATTGTCCGGCCTTATAATTCTCATAGAATTCACCGGATCCCTCTTCATATTTTTTTTCGAACTTATCGAGTGCCCGTTGTGATTTCTTTGCCCTTTTCTCAAGCTCTGCAATCTCAGCCTGAACAGCGCGGTCCGATGGCCTGTCCAGATGCCCTACGGTGGGCCCGCTGGCACTCAAGAGCCTCTCGAACTCAATGGCGGTGACTACATTGGGAATTTCCTTGTACCGATATTCCGGAATCAGGGAAGGATCAAAGACGTCGTAGCCAGCGGCTACGATAATGGCTCCCACATCTAATTGGATGATCCTGTCTTCCTGGTCAAAATTGATTGCGTCAGCCTGACAGGTTTTTTCGCAAATGCCGCATTTTTTTCCGTTTAACTGGCGGCAATAGTCTGCATCAATGGTATGGGTGGAGGGTATGCCCTGGGCA
This sequence comes from Pseudomonadota bacterium, assembly GCA_015222985.1. Classification (GTDB taxonomy): domain Bacteria; phylum Desulfobacterota; class Desulfobacteria; order Desulfobacterales. The sequence goes on from JADFWI010000295.1 coordinate 598, forward strand.
AAGTAGTTATAAATTGCCTTGCGCGTTCCCAGCCCTTCGTTAAAGGCGTCCGGAACATCCGTGGGGCACTTTTCAGCGCAGGCGCCACAGCCCGTGCACTTGTCTTCCTCAACGTAGCGTGCCTTCCTGCGAACAGTGACCCTGAAATCTGCGGCCTGGCCTTCTACCTTCTCGACCTCGCTATAAGCGAGAAGCTCAATGTTGGGATGTCGACCGACATCCAGCATCTTTGGCGAGAGAATTCAGATGGCACAGTCATTAGTGGGAAAGGTCTTATCCAGCTGGGCCATCTTGCCGCCGATGCTGGGCAACTTTTCCACCAGGTGGACCTTAAAGCCCATATCGGCAAGGTCCAGGGATGCCTGCATCCCGGCAATGCCTGCTCCAATAACCAAAATGTCTTTATTCACAATAAATTCCCTCCGCTTTTAACCTGCGCAAGATTCGGTGTTTTCAGCCATTCTTTCAAAAACAGTGGCCCAACAATCTATCGGTAAGAGGTGAACCTATACCTTCATTCGATCGGCCAACAGGTCGTAAAGATCCGTGATCTCTATTTTCACATCAAAGGCCTCTTTGGCACACCGGAAATGGATCTGGCACTTGGGACAGGCCGTCACCAGAGTCCCTGCGCCGGTATTTTCGGCCTCGCTGAGCCGCTGCATCTGGATCTCCTTGGAACAACTGGAGCAGTTCATCCATCCCGTGGTGCCACAGCAGACACTGTTTTCCCGTGAACGGGGCATTTCAACCAGTTTAATCCCGGGAATAACTTCGATAAGCTTGCGAGGGGCATCATAGATACCCGCCAGTCGGCCCAATCTACACGGGTCATGATAGGTCACCACATCGTGAGATTCTTCAAATTTGATGGAACCACCTTCAATTTTATCTTTCAAAAAATCAAGGATATATACCGGCTCAAAATCCAGTTCCCCGAAATACTTGGGGTAGGTATTCTTAAATGTGTAATAACCCTCGGGGCAGCTGAAAACAACGTGCTTGGCCCCTGATGAGTGGATCAAATCCAGGTTTAATTGGGCCAACCGTCTGAACTTCTCCTCATCGCCGTTCCAGAGTGCGTCATGTCCGCAACACCTCTCATCATTGCTGACCACCGGTTCCACCCCACAGGCATTGAGGATCTTAAGTACATTCTGTGCCCCTTTAATTGAACCGGCATCAATATACCTGAAAACGACATCAAAATAAGGCCTGCACCCCACAAAATAGAAGACTTCGCCCCTATCCGTTGTTTTCCCGTCCTCAATCCAGAAGGTACGGTTTTGTTTGACATCACCAGTCTGGATTGCCGTAATTGTCTGAAGCATACCATTATGTGAAGGGACGCCATCAAAGCCCTGTGCATGAGCCTCATCACGCAAAAGACGCACGAATTCAGGGAAATCAATGTTGGCAGGGCACCGGACACTGCATTGTGCACACGTTAGACAACTCCATATAGTGCTGTCAGAAGGCTCCTCCAGTTCATAGAGAGAGCGCTCAATAATCTGTCTGGGCGAAAAATCAGGGAATACCCTGGCAACAGGGCAACTCCCTGTACATACGCCGCAGTCAAGGCAGTAATAGGTCTGTGTGATATCAATCAATTCAGCTATAGCAGTCATGCCAACGCCTCATATAATTTATCCGACAATTGTTTGTTTCCAAATCTGTAACTTCTCAATAAGAGCGGGTGGAGTTTATCCGTAAGGATTTTATCCCGCCTATCTCTGGCGGGACGCCTAAACTCCGAAAAACTGTACAGCCATTGTCATTCGCTCAAGGCATTAATCCGGTTGTGAGCGCTCTTATTGAGAAGTTACCCAAATTTCTTATCTGCGACCGCCATTCAGGCCGCTTGTTTCAAGGCAGATGGCCCGAGGGACTTAATCTGCTCAGTAAATTCTCTTGCAATCTCAGCAAACAGTGTGCCTTCTGCCGAGGAGACCCATTCAAGACGAAGTCGCGTAAGGTCAATGCCAAGTATCCTGATCAGTTCCCGGGTCAATTTAAACATCTTTTCGGCCTTTACATTACCATCCAGGTAATGGCAGTCACCTATGTGTCACCCGGCCACCAGCACACCGTCAGCACCCATTTGAAATGCTTTGAGAATGAAATTGGAGTTAACCCGACCAGAACACATCACCCGGATAATACGCATATTCGGCGGATATTGAAAACGGCTAACGCCTGCCAGATCAGCAGCAGAATATGCGCACCAGTTACAGGCAAAAACCACTATCTTTGGACTAAATTTATCAGACATAGAGTACTCCTTAAAGTAAGCTAAAATGCCTAAAGTTTGAAATGATAAAAGGCCTGATTTATTTCTCCAATTTTTCTTTGAATACCCGCTGAATCTAACAAGCCCCAGTTTTCAAAACTTCCGGCGCCTAAAGTCTAAGACAATGGCATCAATAACTTTAGCTCATTTTAGGCACTTTAGTTCACTTTAGGCACTTACTGCATCAATTCAATGCCGCTGCAACTATGCTCAACACCTCTTGGTCATCGTAATGGAAAATGGATGCCGCTCCCGTCGGGCAGGCCACAGCGCAGGACCCACATCCCTTACAGAGGGCTGCTTGAACATTGGCCACTGTCTTGTTACCCTCACGTTCCACAAGAGCAATGGCGCCGTATGGGCAGGCCTCTTCGCAAATGCCGCAGCCCCGGCACATAATTTCATTTACATGGGAAACAACACCCTCAACCATGAGGTTTTCCTTGGAGAGCACAACGGATGCCCTGGAAGCCGCTGCTTTTGCCTGCGCGATGCTTTCTTCGATTGGCTTTGGAAAATGGGCCATACCGGCAAGGAAGGTTCCTTCTGTGGCGAATTCAACAGGTCTGAGTTTCGCATGGGCCTCCATGAAAAAACCATCTTCATTCAAGGGCAGCTTATACACCTGTGCCAGGGGTTCATTGTTACGCGGCACAATTGCGGAAGCCAATACCACGATATCAGGTTTAATAGCGATATCCCTGCCCAGAATATTATCCTTGACTATAACTGCAATTCCTTCGTCACTTTTATCAACCTGCGGTTTTTGTTCAAGGTCATACCTGATAAAAATGACGCCCTGTCTTCTAGCTTCAGCGTAAAGCGCTTCTCGTTGGCCATAAGTACGAATATCCCTATAAAGGATATATATAGCCATTTCCGGATTCATTTCTTTAAGCTTTAAGGCCGATTTGACCGAATGGGTACAACAGACCTTTGAGCAATATGGCCTTTCCGGTTCTCTTGATCCAACGCACTGGATAAAGACAGCGGACTTTGCCCCAGAGACTATCTTGTCTCCGTTCCTGAGGGCGGTATCCAGTTCCAGGTGAGTCATTACCCTGTCATCTTCACCATACAGGTATTCCGTGGGCCTATGCTCTGCAGCGCCAACGGCTATCACCACCGCGCCGTGTTTCACGGATACATCGGTGCCGTTTTGTGAGATAGTAGTTTCAAAATTACCCACGAATCCCTCGGCCTCTTTGACGGTGGATTCAGTATAGATATCGATCATGGCATGGTCTTTCACCTTTTTAATCATCTCTTTTATATGGCTGGAAATTTCATCTCCCCTCCAGGTGTCAAGCAAATTCAAGGCATTGCCGCCCAGTTCATGGGATTGCTCCACCAGATAGGTGTGAAAACCCTGATCAGCAAGACCGAGGGCTGCTGTCATCCCGGTTATACCGCCTCCGATCACAAGGGCTTTATCGTTCACTGATATGGTTGGTTGGGGTAACGGCCTTATGAGTTGAGCTCTGGCAACGGCCATGCGCACCAGGTCCTGCGCCTTTTGTGTTGCCTCCTTTTTTTCTTTGCTATGGACCCAGGAACACTGATTTCGAATGTTAGCCATTTCAAATAAGTATTTATTCAGACCCGCATCTCTTAGTGTCTCCTGAAACAATGGCTCATGCGTTCTGGGAGTGCAGGCCGCGACAACGACCCGATTCAAATTCTCCCGTTCAATTGCCTCTTTCATCTTATCCTGGGTATCCTGGGAACAGGTAAAGAGATTCTCCTCTACATAGATAACACCAGGGAGTGTGCGTGCGTATTCACCAACTTTCGGAACGTCCACTATCCCTCCGATATTAGTGCCGCAGTTACAAACAAAAACGCCGATTCGAGGTTCTTCTGAAGAGACGTCCTTTTCTTGCGGGTAGGTCTTTTCCTTGACAAGTGAGCCCCGAGCCTCAGAAAGGTCTGCCATTGCATCGCAGGCCGCCGCACTGGCCTCCATGACCGAATAGGGGATATCTTTCGGTTCCTGAAAGCCTCCACACACATAAATGCCATTGCGGGAGGTTTCGACAGGGTTAAAGACCCCGGTTTGAACAAAGTTGTCCTGATCTAATTTGATTTCCAGTTGATCGGCAGTATTAATTAGAGCTTCAGGTGTTTCCATGCCTACTGACAACACGACCATGTCAAATACTTCTTCTTGAATATCGCCGTTTTCACCAACGTATTTAAGGACCAGGCTATGGCTTTCCGGGTCCTCTTCAATGGAATGAATCCGTGAACGAATAAACCTGACCCCTTGTTCATCCCTGGCCCGCTCATAATATTTCTCGAAATCCTTGCCATAGGTTCTCATGTCCATGAAAAATA
>JADFWI010000296.1 GCA_015222985.1 Pseudomonadota bacterium
ATGAGACCTGCCTTGTTCACCTTGTCCCTCCTTATTTTTACATCATATCAAACACATACAAAAATCGAGCCAAAAAGTCAATAAATTAGAAATAGTTAAGAAACTCAAGGGGCATAAATATATCATTAGTTTGACATGGTGTTGGCGGTGAAGGAACCGGGATACGCGTTGACGGACTTATCCGGGCGTCTCGGGATGACCCAACCCGGAGTGGGGTAGCCGTAAAAAGAGGCAAACAGTATGCCGAAGAAGACAACTTTCGGTTCATAGAAACTTAGTTGTCTACTTATGCCCGTCCCCCCTGACTGCAACGCCTAAACGCATCCCAATAGTCAGTACGATTCCCCATCATTACAAATCCTGGATTGAAATTGTCTCCGTACTCTGGTATTTCCTACACGCATCAATGATCCAGTAAAGGAGTCGGAAATGAAAATCGAAGTTGAAAAACCAACTGAGGATAATCTGAAAAGCAGAAACGTTTCGTCCTGGCCGATCTGGGAAAAAGAGGTCTCTCGGTTTGACTGGCACTATGACAGTACGGAGGAGTGCTACTTGCTTGAAGGCGAAGTGGTAGTTGAAACCGAGGACGGCGAAAGTGTTGAATTTGGGAAGGGCGATTTTGTCACGTTTCCAAAAGGGTTGTCATGCATATGGGAAATAAAACAACCCGTAAAGAAGCATTACAATTTTAAGTAAGGACTTTCTCTTGGAAGGGTCCTAGGATAGAATAATGACAGCCCTCAATCCGATCATCAGTTTTTTGATTCGGGCCGAACCGCTCAATGCGGCGTCAATTTGGCCCGTTGAGCTATCCAACCTCCACGAGAATCAGGATGCTGACTCTTTTTGGCAAAACCTGAATTGGACTTTTCTGATTCTCCTAATGGGTGAGCGCCACCCTGAATACTCTCAGGCTCAAGCCTTTTTAGACAAACTTGCAACGTCACCTGAATGGGGACACTTTGCCCGGTTTTATCTGAACGGTGTGCAGTTGATCGCCACCGAACTGGAGCAGCGCTGCCGGCAAGACCCAGAACTGAAGGCAAAGTTCCAGGAGGTGGAGACCGCTCTGGCTGGGAACTCTACCGATGAAATTGCGATCGCAGAAACAATCTGGTCTGTTCTTTTCCCAGAAGGTGCCGGCATTCGCGGCCAGGAAGACGCCCGCACAGCCGCACTGAGAAAAAAGCGAACCGTGACCATTACCGAGTCTAATCCTGATCCCATTCAACATCCGGCTAGGCAGATTCTTTTTACCTCCAATGTCCTGCTGACGACGCCCCTTGCGACTGCGGACCTTTCGGAATATGATCCGGACTTTAAAGCCCAGCTCTTGGAAGCTTTACGAGAACCTCAACTCTACTGGTATGACCACCCCATTCCCATTGGCGTGAGCGCTGAGAGTAACGAAATCCTCTACGGGTTAAAAAACTTCAATCAGGCTGTTGAGGTGGAACGTCAGCGGCATCCTGAAAAAACCACCAAAGTCAACTTTGTTTTGTCGGTATCAGTCACCCACAAACGACTTCAAACTCTGGGAAAAAGGTATCTCAAGCAGGTTCTGGCAACGAGCACTCCCCTTGACCAGCTAAACATATTTGCCTTTACCGAAGCTGACACCGATGCCCTGATTCAACAGGTATTGCTGCCTATAATTGAACGTTGCTGCCCCAGCGATGATGCTGCAGATTTACTCTCTCTTTTTGGGGTAGATGGGCGCTACGGACGTCACTACAGCTTCCTAAAAGCCATTGCCGCCCTCTGGAATGTCCTGATTGATCCCGACATTCAGGCAACTTTTAAAATTGATTCGGACCAGGTATTTCCTCAAACGGAGCTGATCGAACAAACAGGCGCTTCTGCTTTTGAGCATTTACAGACACCACTCTGGGGAGCCACTGGCCAGGATACCGAAGGACAACCCATTGAGCTGGGGATGATTGCCGGAGCCTTGGTCAACCAGCGGGATGTTCACAAAGGTGTATTTACGCCGGATGTGACATTTCCTGATGGGAAGCTCAAACCAGACGAGTACGTCTTCTTCAGCAAGCTGCCCCAGGCCCTGTCGACCGATGCCGAGATGATGACTCGTTACCAGTCTGGAGAAGTTCCCGATGGCCACAATACCTGTCTCCAGCGCATCCATGTCACCGGCGGCACCAATGGCATTTTGATTGACAGCTTGCGACGCTTCCAGCCATTCACACCGAGCTTCATTGGGCGGGCGGAAGATCAGGCCTATCTGCTATCAACCCTTAGCCGGCCAGATCGCCTCGGTTATGTTCATGCCTCGGGTCTGATTATGCGCCATGACAAGGAGGGCTTTGCGCAGGAAGCGATTGCCATGGCCGAGATCGGCAAACAAATTGGCGACTATCTGAGAATTTTGATGTTCTCGGCCTATGCTGAGGCGCTACCCCAAGGTGCCAGCGAGATCAAGAACATAGCTGATCCTTTTACGGGCTGCTTTATTTCCAAGCTACCGATAACGGTCACCTTATTGCGGTTTGCTTGTAAGGTGGCTACACTCTTTAATGAAGGCAAACCTCAGGAAGCAATCGAGTTCATGCGCACCGGCATTCCTCGGCTGCAGGACGGGCTGGACTTTACACAGGGGAGGCCGAGTGCGCTCCAACAGGCTTATAAACGTGAGCGGCAGGGTTGGCATCTTTTCTACAGCAGCTTGGCAGCGGTAGAGCAGGCGCTGCAGGCAGGTGAAGATTGGCCTTTGTCTGTGCAAACAGCAGCCAGGCAGATCGTTTCCGAATGCCTGATCAACCAAAGGCATGTGATTTAGGAAAGCTGCGATCGCGGTCTAGCTGTCCGCTTGTAACCGATGGAGTAGAAAGTCGTTGGTTAGGGGGACGTTTGGGGACGCCCTGGACAATGATCAGCAGGCTACCATACTCCCATCGCGTCAATTTCCTGACAAAAAAGGGACGAACATGTCAGTTTATCCAACAGTGTTCGCCCCTCAGTTAAAGGTTATTGGGAGGAGGAGGATGATATGGCAGTACCGGGGTCGGGGTCGTATCTCATCGCTTTTATTATTAAAATAGTTGCCGAGAGAAGGTTCGCCGCCGACCCCAGATTGCCATCTTACCCAGGAAATACATGCACAATTCATGCCTTTAATGCTCTTGTTTTACCAAAAAAACTCGATTAGAAGATTTTTGTGGCGCTATCCGGGAAGAAAAAGCGGTTGTTTAGGTGGATAACCCTGTTGGCTTTGGCGGCTTTGGTCTTGGCGTACCTGTCGAGGGTGTTATGGAAGTTGTTTTGACTTTGAAAACCCCAGCGGGCAGTGGGTACGCTGGAGTCCAAGTGTGGGAGTGTGGACCGCATAAATAAGGAAGCCTCTGGATCTCAGCAGGGTCAAAGGTGGTGGTGCGGAGCCAGAGGCTTCGTGATGACTTATATTTCAAAAAATCTAGGCGCCGACGTAAAGTCCTCTGTCGATCCTCTTGATCTTTTTCAATTTAAAGGCTCTGGCGACAATATTTCTGACCGTTATGTCCCCGAGTCCAGTCCTCTCTTTTATTGCAGGAAAACCAACGCCCTTTTTGTATCTTCTGATAACC
>JADFWI010000297.1 GCA_015222985.1 Pseudomonadota bacterium
CGTACCGTATGTACGCCTCATTCCTCAAGATTCGCGCGCCTTGCATCTGGAGCTTTTTACTGTGCCGTCTGTTTGCGGACTTTCTACGAGTCCATCATTCTTGGCATTTCTCGCAATTACGTCTCGTGTGAGTGACTCCTCAATAGCCTGCAAGCTACCTTGAAATAATCTCAGGATCTCCAAAAAATTGACATCTGGCCACCAGTTAGATATTATGTAGGCGTTCACAGGTTCAGGGCTGACCGTTCAGGGTTACCTTTCTTTCTTTGACCCGCCTACGGCGGGCTAGCCCGCCAGGGTATACGGCGGGATGAAACCACGAATCAACGGTTTAGATTTTTTGTAAACCCTGAACCTTTGAACCCGTGAACGGTTACAAAAAACCTTGGATTGGCGGGATTGTTGTATAAAATGAAACCGCGTACAGACCGGCTTTTCGATAGAATCAGGACATCCAAGAACCTCCCTACGCTTCCCCATATTCTGCTAAGGCTTGTTGAAGCCTGCAATAGCCAGGGATGCACAATTAAGGATATTTCCCGGATAATTGATAAAGATCCTTCGTTGTGCGCCAAGGTCATGAGAATGGTCAACTCTGCTCATTATGGTCTAGCGAGTAGAGTGACCAGCATAGAACAGGCCTTGCTCTTGCTGGGCACGGATGCCATCAAGAATGTGGCCATAAGCGCCGCCGTCTTCCAGGTTTTTGGCAAAGCTAAGGGCAACGGCGCCTTCAAACTGAAGCAGTTCTGGCACCACTCTCTGCTGTGTGCCATCATAGCCGAGTTAATTGCCAAAAAGACCTCGCACGGCTCCCTTGAAGAGGCGTTCTTGGCCGGACTCCTTCACGACATAGGAAAGTTGGTCTTGTTCGTCAACTTCCCCGCTGAGTATACTAACGCAGTGAAATCATGTAATAATAAGGCTGACTTGTCCCAGGCCGAGGAAACGCATCTTGGGGCCACGCACGCAGAGGTAGGGGCATGGATGATCGAAAAGTGGCACCTGCAATCGTTTATGGCCGATGCGGTTCTTTACCATCATGAACCGGTAGCAAGAATCCTTGACGCTCTGCCGCTGGTCAAGATTGTCTTCGTAGCCAATGCCCTGAGCAGAGATCCTGTTGATCACGACGACCTCACATTCAAAATCGCCCAGGAGGTTTTTGGATTTTCCCGCTCCGATGTTGAAGATCTTTTGGCGCAGGGCAAAGATCAGGTTGAGCAAATAGCGCAGTCGTTGGGCATGGAAATTGAGTCGCCTGAAGTTCCACAATCCCCTCTTTCTGACACTGCTCATCAAAAGGAACTTGGCTTGGTTCGCAGTGTAAGGGACGCTTCCCTGCTTCAAGGCACCCTTCGGAACCTTTTGGAAGCAGGCGAGCAAAAATCGATCCTCGAAATTGTCAGTCAGGGCATCCAGGTTCTATTTGATGTGAACCGCATCCTCTTTTTGCTCCACGACCACAAGAGAGATGCTCTGGTTGCCAAAGAGGGACTGGAATCAACGCAAGAAAATCTTGTCAAGGAATTGGTCATTTCTCTTCAAACAAAGAACTGTCTTCCGGTTCAATCCCTAAAACAGAAAATTCCTCTGGACTCCTTTGGCCATCTCAAAAAAGTGGATCTTGCGATTATCGACAATCAGATCATTCGATTGGTTCAAAGCGAAGGAATCCTGTGCCTCCCCATGATCGCCCATAAGCAGGCTGTAGGAGTGATACTGCTGGGCATCGGGCAGGCCAGGGGGGGCAGTTTGTGCAAACAGACAAACCTTTTGACCATGCTTGCCAACCAAGCAGCCCTGGCCCTTCATGCCGATAACATGAGACAGGCTCAATCAAGACTGGTTCAGTCCGAGCGTTTGGCAGCAGCTTCGGCCATTGCCAGGAAAGTGGCTCACGAGGTGAACAACCCCTTGGGAATCATTAAGAACTACATCAAGATTCTCGGGCTGAAATTGTCTGGTGAAGATCCTGCTCAGGAGGAACTAAAGATCATCAGCGAGGAGCTCGATCGGGTGGCTCTCATCGTTGATAGACTATCTGATTTTTCCGAACCCGAAGCCAGGCAGACCGAACCTGTAAACGTAAATGCACTTCTGTCCGACCTTGTCAAAATCACACGCGAACCCCTCATGTTGGACGCCAAGATAAATGTCCATCTCGAGCTGGAGCCTTCCTTGCCGACCATTCATTCGGAAAAGAACGGCCTAAAGCAGGTCTTCATTAACCTTGTGAAGAATGCCGTGGAAGCGATGCCACAGGGAGGGAACCTTTACATCCTTACGGAGTGCGCCCCAAAGACGTTGGGGGAGCAATCAAAGGAAGGCCTGGGAGACGCTTTTGACTCTGTGGAAATAAGTATCCGGGACGAAGGACACGGGATTCCCGACACTATAAGGTCGCGGCTCTTCGAACCCTTCGTTACCTCAAAAAAGGGCGAACACGCTGGGCTCGGTTTGTCCGTTGCGTATAACATTATTAAAGAATTGAATGGCACCATTACTTGCGAAAGCAGCGATAAGACCGGAACAACTTTTAGGATTATTCTGCCGATCAGAAAAGAACATAGGATAACCGGTGGAGGTAAGGATGGCCTATACACCTGAGATTCTGATAGTCGACGACGAACCCCGTATGTGCGACAGCTTGAAGATCCTCTTAGGCAATGAGGGTTATAAGACCAAAACAGCGCACAGCGGCCAACAAGCCCTGGAATGCCTTGTCAAGCACCATATTGACCTTGTCCTTCTGGACATAGTCATGCCTGACATGAATGGCCTCGAAGTCATGGACCTTATCAACAAACAAAAGCTGGATACGCTCGTAATCGTCATCACTGGTCATGCCTCTGTGGACTCGGCAGTTGGATCTTTGAGAAAAGGGGCCTACGACTATCTCAGAAAGCCATTTGAGTTTGACCAATTACTCAAGAGGGTAAAAAATGCCCTGGACCAGAAAAAACTGAAGAAGGAATATGAGATTATTAACGGAAAGCTAGAGTTATCAGAAAAGCGATATGAATGTCTCGTCAATAATTCTCCGGACATCATTTGCACCTTGGGACTGGACGGCTCCTTCACTTACGTTAATCCTGCGTGGGAAAGGGTTTTGGGACACCAGACCGATGAAGTAATAGGCAAGCGTTTTGCGGACTTTGCCGGAGACAATCCTCATGAGGATTGTCTCCGCCTCTTCAGGCGGCTGGAAGAGAAGTATGAGACTATCAGAGACGCATCCTGCGCGCTGATACACAAAGACGGATCTGCTCGTATCTTCGGCCTGAGCGCCGCCCCCAATCTGGATTCACATGGAAACGTCACCGGGACAGTGGGAGCCTTGAAAGACGTCACCGAGCAACGGAAATTGGAAACCCAGCTTGCGCAAACACAGAAGATCCAAGCAGTCGGAACCCTTGCCGGAGGTATTGCTCATGACTTCAACAACCTACTCATGGGTATTCAGGGGCGAACTTCTTTGATGCTTCTAAACATCAGTTCTGACCACCCACACTTCGAACATCTCAAGGGCATTGAGAGTATAGTCGAAAGCGGCGCCAGCCTTACCAAGCAACTGTTGGGTTTTGCAAGGGGCGGGAAATACGAAGCCAAACCAACCGATCTGAACGACTTGATCGACAATAGCGCCCAGATGTTTGGCAGGACCAAGAAAGAGATAGTGATTCATACGAGCTACCAGAAAGATATCTGGACGTCAGAAGTGGACCGGGGCCAGATAGAGCAGGTAATGGTAAACCTTTTCGTCAATTCATGGCACGCAATGCCTGGAGGGGGGAGGTTATACGTTCAAACCAAGAATGTTGCGCTCCAGGAGGAGGATGTCAAACCCTTTGGCGCGGAGCCAGGCAATTATGTGAAGATATCTGTTAGAGACACCGGCACAGGCATGGATGAGGCGACTAGAAGCAGGGTGTTTGAGCCGTTCTTTACCACAAAGGAAATGGGCAGAGGCACGGGCCTTGGACTTGCTTCAGCCTATGGTATCATCAAGAATCATGCCGGTATAATTGCTGTTGACAGCAAAAAGGGGGAAGGAACGACCTTTGACATTTATCTCCCCGTCTCGGAAAAGGAGATCCCGGAACAACCTGATCTTCCGGTTGCCCTCATGCGAGGAACCGAGTCTGTTCTTCTTGTGGATGACGAAGACATCATCATTGAGATTGGTCAGGAAATCCTGGAAGAAATGGGTTATGAGGTGTTTCTGGCAAGATCCGGCAAAGAAGCAGTACAGGTCTATGAAAAAAACAAGGGGAAAATCGATATGGTCATTCTCGATATGATCATGCCGGACATGGGGGGCGGTGAGGCCTACGACAAAATGAAAGAGATCCACCCTCAAGTCAAAGTCCTTCTATCAAGCGGCTATAGCGTGGAAGGTGAGGCAAGTGAGATACTGGCTCGGGGTTGTGACGGGTTTATTCAAAAACCTTTTTCCGCAACACAACTCTCCCATACCATACGACAAGTCCTAAGCGCTTGACCAATGCTTTAGCTAGTCTGCCAGCTCTGACGTATCCTCCACCCCAGCGTTCTTCTCCTGATAATCGAGCAGATGCCTGTGCATTTTCACGTGCGGCGCGTAGCGTTTGGCCACCTCCATGGTGTTTCCCGCATTGAGCTGATCAAAAAGAAAGCCAAACTTCCCTCCCAGGCTGGTTCGAATGGCGCTTCGCACATCTTCTGGCAACCCCCAGAGTTCTGCCTTAAAAGGTCCGAAACCCTTCTTGCGTGTCTTATAGATGAACTGTTCTTCTGTCTGGCCCTCTTTGCGTTCTTTTGCATGAGCAGTCTTGATGTGATCATAGATGCGTTGGCGAAGTTCGGCCGGAAACGCTTCATGGTCGTATACGATATTCTGAAACCCGGTGGCCAGGTGCACCTCTGTCGCCTCGTTTTGCACAAACTGGTTAAACGCCTCGTCAGGCAGCGTAGATGCCCCGTGCTGGACGGCCCCGCCCATCCCGTAGGCATCGCGGGCCACCTTTGACAACTCCTTGATCACATTGAAATCGATCTTGACCTGGGCCAGGGTCCCATCAGGCAGGGGCACACCGCCATGGCTCGTGCCGGTCTGGATACTGATCTTTGAAAGCCCGACCATTCCTTTGGGCAGGCTCCGGTTGTAGCCGTCCATGTAGGCCCGCAATTCGGTCTCGTCGCTGTTCTTTTCGCCTATTTCGCCGATCTCCCCACCTACTGAGACACTAACCCCTTCAGGCTCTCTCTCACGGATCAAGGTTGTCAGCTTTGCGCATACCTCATAGTTATTTCGCTGTTGCTCGTCTACCGTCGAATAACTCAGATCCACCAAGGTGGATGTATCTATATCAATGTTGTAGAATCCAGCCCTAATGGCCTCTGCCGCCAGGTCGGCCACAGCGTTGAACTCGGCATCCGGATCGGCCTTAAACTTCTTTGCATTCATCTGAAAGTGGTCCCCCTGAACAAAGAGAGGCCCTCGATAACCTTCCTTGATGGCCGCTGCCATGACCACACTCAGATATTCGGCCGGTCGCTGGTCAGTGTAGCCGATCTCAGAGCGGGCGATCTCAAAGATCAGTGCCCCGACGTTGCGGGGAAGGGCGGCCCTAAAGACGGCACGGGCGCTGTCATAGGCCATGGCGCGCAGGTTGATGGCCGGCACCGTGAAATCGCAGGGGACCTCACCACGCCCCCGGGCCATATAAAGCTCATTGATAGATGCCGGATAGATGCCCAACGCCTGCCCCAGCTCCCACAGGAGCCACCTGGCAACGGCCTGTTGTCCGGGTTCTCCAAAGGCCGCCTTGTTGGCCAGGATGTCTATGGGGACGCCACGGAGTTTCTTTTCATCTTGAACCGACATATTCCCGTCTGCATCTAACGTTACCGAGCCTTCCAGCTCAGCCAGCAAAGTCTGCAATACTTGGGCGCTCATTGGTTTCCTCCTTCTGTGTTTGTTTACTGAATTACTTCTAATATCAACTTATGAACAGATAGGCAAGCCTGTAGGGCACGGCAACGTCAAAGTCGGTGCTAAATTGCTGATATTGCACGGTTATGGGAGTCTCAAAATCCGAAATCCTAATATCGTGCTGTTCTCAAGGCGGCAGCCGCAACCTCGAAACAATATCTAAATTCTAATATCAAATGACTAAAACATTCCAAGAGCTTATGCCGTATCTGTAGGGCTTCACCATGTTTTGAATTTTGTGTTTTGGTCATTCGTATTTGTTTCGGATTTCGGATTTCGTGCTTCGAGTTTCGAATTTTCCAACATTCAGTGAAGAAATCCACAACTTCATGGGGGTGCTTGTTCATATGACAGAGCCATGGGACATAATCGGCAGTATCAACCCCTGATTTGTACTTTAAGGAAAAGATCCCCCTTGGCCCCTTCCGGCATCTGTCGCCCCATCCCTCTCAAGCGGAGCCTGCTTCCTTCTGAAACGCCTGGCGGCACCGTCAACAGAAAAGTTTTCTTCTTGAAACCCTGGGCGATGTTCACCAATTTGCGCGCTCCAAAAAGGGCCTCGCGCTCGCTCACAGAGATAATCGCGTGTAAATTCGGGTTATTTCCAACACCGGCAGGACGGATCACCTGGAGACGAGGGGTTGACCGTTTTTTGTAAGATCCCGAAACCTCTTGCCCGCTCCGAATTCCGGCAGGATCTCAAAAAGCTTCAAAAAGACGACGCCAAAAACAAAGCCCCCAATATGGGCCCACCAGGCAATGCCCCCTGCCTGGGCTGAAGCGCCAGTGGCGCTCAAGAGCTGAATCAAGAGCCAGATGCCGAGAAAAAGAAACGCGGGGATTTCCACAAAATGGAGAAAGATAAAAATCGGCACAAGAGTCAGCACCTTGGCTCTGGGATAGAGTATGAAGTATGCACCCATCACGCCCGCGATGGCGCCGCTGGCTCCAATAGTAGGTATCTCGGAATGCCAGTTGAGAGCCAGATGTGAGGTCCCCGAAGCCAATCCGCACAGCAGGTAGAAGACGAGGTATCGAAAGTGTCCGAGCCTGTCTTCCACATTGTCCCCAAAGATATAAAGGAACCACATGTTGCCCAGCAAGTGAAGAAAACCGCCGTGCAAAAACATAAAGGTGAGAAAAGGCACAACCTGCTGCCCGGTCGTGAAGTATGCTGAGATCTGGGGGACAGAATATCGGGCCGGGACAAGACCGTAAACGTAGATGAACTCATTGAGTCTTTGCCCTTGGGACAGCTCTGTGAAAAAAACCAGGACATTGATCGCAATAATGAGACTGTTGACAATTGCATAGGTCTCTGACCGGATGGTGTCTCGAATAGGGATCATGGACTATTTCATATTCTACGGTGCGATACCCTACCACTGGAGAGGCTCGTCTTCGTAATCCCTTGTCAGAGACCATGGCTCCAGTATGTCCTCTGAAATGCCTTCGATAAATCGCGAGGGGCTTGACAGGACCATCCCTGTGCCTCGATCATATATTTCCACCGGATAGGAAAAGAAGAGATTCTCTTTCGCCCGCGAGGCAGCAACGTACATAAGCCTAAGCTCTTCCTCCATATCTTCGTCACTGCGTACAATGTAAGCAGCCGGAAATCGGCCCTCCAGGGTCCAGATGATAAAGACCGTGTGCCATTCCAGCCCCTTTGCCGAATGAATCGTGGAAAGAACAAGTTGCTCATCATCATAATCGGTGGCAAGAACGTCGTCTATGCTGGCATTGGGAGGCTCCAGGGCCATATCAGAAAGGAATTTCTCAAGGCCCTTGTAACGTTCCATTATCGTTAACAGGTGCTCAAGGTCCTTGGCACGCTTGGGATGATTATCAAACTTCCTTTCTAAAATGGCTTGATAATACTGCACAAGCCTTGCGCCAATATCAGCCACGGAAAGGCGATCTGCCTGGAGGCCTTCAAACGCGTCTTTAAACTTTTCAAAGGCATGGGCATAACGAGGCTTCGGTTTTATGGCAGCCAAACCGCCAACACCCTTGCCTGATCTCGCCACGCCGTGAAATATCTCGTCTGCCGCCTTGGGCCCGACGTTTTCCAACAAAAGGAGCGCCCGATGCCAGCTAACAGAATCCTGGGGATTGGCCAGAATCCGCATGTGCGCCAGAAGGTCTTTGATGTGGGCCGTTTCCATGAACTTAAACCCGCCCACCTTTATAAATGGGATGTTTCTTCCATTCAGCTCGATCTCCAGGTCAAAGGCATGATAACCGGACCTAAACAGCACGGCAATCTCACCAAGGGGAATACCTTCATCTCGCAGTTCAAGGATCTTCTGGGCTACAAACTGTGACTGCATGTGCTCATCTTCTGCCATCACCAGGGCAGGAGGCGCGCCGTTTCTTTTCCGCGTAAAGAGCACCTTGGTGTATTTTCTTTGCGCCCGATCAATAATGACATTGGTTACGTCAAGTATAGCCTGTGTGCTGCGATAGTTTTCTTCCAACTTGATCGTCTTTGTGCCTGGAAATATTTCGGGGAAATCCATGATATTTCCGAAATTAGCCCCTCGGAAGGCATAGATAGACTGGGAGTCGTCCCCCACTACCATCACGTTATTGTGCGTAGCAGCAAGGAGTCTGACAATATCGGCCTGAATCTTGTTGGTATCCTGGTATTCATCAACCATGATGTAACGATACGTGTGCGAGAGTGTCTCCCTCACAGCCTGGTTTCCTTCAAGCAAGGCCTTCATGAAAAGCAAGAGATCATCATAATCCATCATACAATGCTCTTTCTTGTACGTTTCATAGGCCCTATGAAGGCGCAGCAGGTCCGGTGCGTCCTTTACAAAATGGGCGTGATCTTCAAGGACAACCTCCTCAATGGCAACTCCCTTGTTCACAGCCTTGCTATAGATGTTGGCGATGGTCCTCTTCTGCGGAAAGCGCCGCCCCTTGAGATTCAAGTTCAGCCTGGCGCGGAGAAGACTAATCACGTCTTCTGAGTCGGCACGATCCAAAATATTGAATCCTGAGCCAAAACCGACCTCTTTGGCATGTCTTCTCAAGGTTAAGTTGGCAAAAGAATGAAAGGTGCCGCCTGCCACCTTTTCACAGCGCTCATCCAGCACGACGGCGGCTCTTCGAAGCATCTCCTGTGATGCCTTCCGCGTAAAGGTCAGCAGCAAAACAGAACCGGGCGGCACACCTTCCTCCACGAGTCGGGCAACCCGATATGTGAGGGTCCTGGTCTTGCCGCTCCCGGCCCCGGCAACTACAAGAAGGGGCCCCTGCAAAGTGGTTACAGCCTCATATTGAGCAGGATTCAGGACGTCCTTGTATGGGATGGAAAAGGCCTGCTCTTGCGGCTGGCCGGGCTCTTCTTTGATAAGGTATTGTTTCATTGGCGGAAGGAACCGACTGCTACATGAAATTGTCGATATTCTTGACAAAATTCTCGAAGTCATTCTCCAGCAAAAAGCGAGAAACCATCTCACTCACCTTGTCTGCTGTGTCAACGCGATAGCGCCCTTTTTCGTCACGCCCGGCGACATTCTTGGCATTTTGCACAATGGCCTGCAGCGAAGCAGTGGTCATTTCCACGTTTGCACGAACCACCATTGTGTCCTTAGACTCAGACATACGCTCTCTCCTTGTGTTCTATTAGATGCCTGGTAGCGGGATGGTATGCTTGAAAACACTAAAACAGAGCTCCATAGACATGGCATCTCTTGGGGGCAAGTCTATGAACTCAATGCCAACACCCTTTTCAGATACATGGGCAACCCGAGCCTTCACCTGAATGGCCTTCTTTTCACGGGGAAGCTTCATTTTCAGATAGATTTCATCCCCACTTTTAAACTGTGCTGGGTCCTCCGTCTGAATAAAGACCCCGTAAAGACCGAAGTTTCTGACCTCCTTTAACCCCTGCCCCCCCCTCACCATCACAGACAGACGGAAATCTATCCGCGGGCTTCCTCTCTTCTCCTTTGACGGGTTCTCTTTCACTGTCATACAGAAACCTTCCGGGATGTTTCTAGGACACCATATTCTCATCCTAAGTTCCCCTCAGACGGATATACTATGTTTGTTGAAATGTCAACGAACTGCCACCTGAAACAGCTCTTCCCTCAGGGTCTGTACTCAGGCCAGGATGGGGACTTAAGGCCTTTTCTGAAAGGCGATATCTCTGTTACCTGGCACGGATTCTCGCACAGCTTGAACTTTTTTGTCGATCTTCTCATATTTTTTCTTGAATCCTGCACGGCATGTCCTGTAGTCTCTAATGATGGGAAGACTTGGGATTACAAAACTCTTATCCTCAAAGGAGGCTTAAGCCACATGAGCAATTCCCTTGACGAGTTTGCCGATCGCTTGCAAGAAGAGATCAATCAAGAAGTCATGGAAACTTACGGAGAGCAGGTGTATGAGCGATGGCGCAATCCACGGTTTGGAGGTCCCATGGAAAATCCCACAGGGCGCGGTCGTGTGACCGGAAGCTGCGGTGATACCATGGAGATCTTTCTCCGACTCGAGGACGGTATTGTCTCTGACGCCTCCTATACGACGGACGGATGTGGTTCCAGCGCCGTATGCGCTTTAGTGGCCTGTGAACTGGCCATCAAAAAAGAATCCGAGATGTTAACTGAAATTACTGGCGAGGCAATCCTTGGAGTCCTTGGAGGTCTCCCTGAAGATGACGTTCACTGCGCCTTTTTGGCTGCTGAAACCCTGCAATCTGCCCTGGACGCATGTATGCGCCAGGGCGGTTAAGGGCTGGGTCAAAAATAACCTGGCTTCTTGGAATTTCAACGGCTTGGAATAAATAGCCTGTAATCAAGACGATTATGCAGAATTTTCAACGCTGGAAAGATTATCAAAGGAAGTTGCAGCGAAAAGCCCTTGGCAAAAAGCTTTTCAGGCAAGGCTTCTGGTTCTTCCCGTGCTTGCTGTTGTTAGGACTGGCAACGCAATTCTCCAAGGTTGATATGTCAACCGGTTCTTTAGAAAAGTCGGTTGACACCTCAAACGTGTTGATGAAAAAAGACCTGAGGGGGCTGATAGATCCCGAGATTCTGTGCAACGGCCCCGGCGGCAAGATCCATCTCAGTTACTCCGGCAATTCCTTTTCCACGAAAACAACCCTGGACAGCAGTCTTCAAGCCTATATGTCGAAAAAAATCCACGGCTCCAAATCCCCTCTGGTTGGATTTGTCGCTATGGAGCCCGCATCCGGAAGGATACTTTCCATGGTCGATTCCAAGAAAATGAAAGGGGTAAAGAGTGTCTGCCTCAGCAGTCAATTCCCGGCCGCAAGTATCTTTAAGATCGTTAGCGCTGCCGCTGCCATTGACCGCTGCAACATGTCAGCCGACACAAAATTGAAGTACAACGGGCGCAAGCACACCCTATACAAGAATCAATTGACCGATCGAACGAATCGTTACACGAACAGTGTATCCCTGAAAGTCTCGTTTGCCGAATCGATCAATCCTGCATTCGGCAAACTGGGCATTTTCTGTCTGAAAAAAGACCTTCTTCAAAAATATGCTGTTCGATTTGGATTCAATCAACCGATCAATTTTGAACTCCCTCTTCAGCCGAGTCGGATTTCAGTCGATGACGATCCCTATCATTGGGCGGAACTGGCTTGCGGTTTTAATCGAGAAACACTGATATCTCCCATTCATGGGGCAATGATGGCCGCCGCGATTCTCAATGATGGAAAGCTCGTGGAACCAACGATCATTGAAGTCATAACCGACAATGAGAATAACCCTGTCTATTCCGGCAATACCCGCGTCATCAGACAGGTCCTTTCCCCAAAAGCGAGTCGGGAGATGAAAGAATTGATGGCGGCAACGATTTCTCGTGGCACGAGCAGGCGCGCTTTCAGGGGATTTCGGCGCGATCGGATCTTGAAAAAGCTTCTTATCGGGGGAAAAACAGGTTCGATCAAAAACAAGAGCGATGAGTTGCTCTATGATTGGTTCGTGGGTTTCTGTGCGGAAAAAGCCGGCACGAGAAAGCTAGCCCTTGCAGTATTAGTTGTACACGACAAACTCCTCAGGGCAAGGGCTCAAGAGTATGCCCGTCTTGCCATGAGACACTATTTCAAGAAACCTTCACCACGTGGCATCTCCTAACCGGTAAAAATCCTGGCCCAGAGGACCAGGCTTTGGTTATCCCCAGAGGGGATTTGCTTTGTTGGAAGTTCATTGAATTATTGAA
>JADFWI010000298.1 GCA_015222985.1 Pseudomonadota bacterium
AAATAGAAGCATTGACCAGCTTACCTTTCAAGTCGGGAAGCTCCCCCAGGAAGTGGAGCGAATCAAAAGGGAAGAGGCAGTTACTGGATATCTTAACGCGTTTGAGGTCATTAGAAACAAAAACAGCTTGATTGTGACGACATGAGACTGCAGGTTTGGTTTGTGCAGATGTGTCCTATTTCCTGCCAGAAGCATATCTAACCAGCCACGCCATATGTACCACGATCGCTTATTTCGGCCAGCGGCGAACCACTGCAACGCTGCCTCCCAGAAGGATCAGAAAAGTCCCAAGCCACAGGACGGTCATGCCGGGTTTGATGCTCACCTCTGCAATGACGGCGGGAGGGCTCTTCTCAGCGCTTTTTTCCGGGGCAGGTCCAGGGCCTTCGTAAACAAGGCCGATAGTTTTGGCGCCTGCGTCTATTCTTTCAAGGGTCAGATAGGCATCATCCGGTCCCGGCAGTTTTACACGGCTGGATGGGCTAGATGGGCCATGTTTCTTGCTCATGGTTATGACCGGTTTCAAGGTTACGGGGTCGTCGCCTTTGTAAGAAGCAACAATATTTGCTCCCACTGTCATATTCCGGGCGTCCTGTCCCATCATGCCTGACACATCAAAACCCGTAAATTCAAGTTCGTAGTCATGAAAGGCGATTTTGTTTCCCCTTTTTAGATCGAGGGAATTTCCTGAACCCTTTTTTTGACCAGGTTCAAAGTCCAGTGGTGAGATGTAAAAGTCTGCAATGAGTCCCTTGCGGATATGGGGATGGGTAAAACGTTGCATTTTGCCGCCTCGCCCTCGCTCAGAATAGATGTCAGGTTTGGCAGTAAACTGAGATTCCCCCTTTTTGATATCCAAAGGAAAGTGGAGGCGCATCCCTTTGCCTTCTCTTGAGGACTGAGGGCCATTGAGCATTATCTCATAGCCAAGGACGCTCTTGACCGTGCCCTGTGGCAGCAACACCTTTTCCGACCGGTCATAGGCGGACGATGAGACAATGCCTAGAAACATCAAGCCTACCCCAAGATGGGCAATAGCACCGCTTGAAATAGTAATCCTTTTTCTGACAAGTTTTATGACAAGCAAGAGATTCATGCCTGTTGCTGCGCCGGCAAGTATTGAAAGGAGCAATACACCCAGTGAAAGAAGTGGCGCTTCCATGTCTGGATAACCGTTTAGCAGTGTGATTACCAGGGCGACTACAGCCCCGGCTCCGGCCCACTTCGCCTTGGCGCCGACTTTTGAAAAGCTGTTTTTACCCCAGGCCATCAATGGGACAAAGCTCAAAAGGAGTAAGATAAAAAGCGCCAGCGGCAGATTCGTATTTACGTAAAACTCTGTTGACACCTTTGATGTCTGTTCGAGCATCCTGGTTATGAGAGGCGCAGATGTGCCCAGGCCGGTTACAAGGGTAGAGACACAAAGGAGGATCATGGCGGTAATAAGGCCGAATTCCCTGGAAAAATAGCTCAGGTTTTCTCCTTTTTTGGATACTGGGATTTCCTTGGCCCTGGTTACGAAAAAAAACATGGAGATGGCGATAAAGGCGAACATGAAGATGACCAGCCAGCCGGTGATGCCAAGATCCACGAAAGAATGAACGGAAAAATCAGCCAGAACGCCGGATCTGGTGAGAAACGTACAGTAGATAACCAGAAGAAACGAGAAGGCGGCCAACGCAAAGTTTGTTTTTCGCAATTTGCCTCGCGTCTGCTGCAACATCATGCCATGCATCAATGCCATGCCCGCCAGCCATGGCAACAGCGACGCATTTTCCACCGGATCCCAACCCCAATAGCCGCCCCATCCCAGCACCTTATATGACCAGTATCCGCCGATGATGATGCCGGCGCCCAGGCTTACGAAGGCAAAAGCTGTCCAGGGTAAGGCAGGCTTGATCCAACTGTCATAATCTCTTCGCCAGAGGGCAGACACCGCATAGGCAAAGGGAATGGCAAAGGCTGCATAACCCAGAAATACTATGGGCGGGTGGATAACCATCCAGGGATCCTGCAAGAGCATGTTGAGTCCGTTGCCGTCAGGAGGAGCAATGGGGAGCATATGAAAGGGGCTTTGCTTGATCAACAGAATCATCAGGAAGACGTTGTTCAGGTTGTAGATGAGCATGACATGGGGTTCCATATCCCTGGCCCTGAACATAAGCAATATGCCCAACCAGGCCCCGAGCAGCACCCACAGCAGGAAGCTTCCTTCCTGTCCTGCCCAGAAAGAGCTGACCAGGTACTGCATGGGAAGATCTCTGGAGGAATATCTGGCCACGTAGCTGTACAGAAACTCATGGTTGAGTATGAAATGCATCAAAAGCATGGATGCAATGGTCACAAAAACGGAAAAGGCGATATAACTTAGCCTTGCTGCATTCCTGGCTACTCCACTGTCTTTTCCGGAAACCACAACCGCGTAGCATACAGATGATATACCAATTGCAATAAGTCCCAACCACATCGTAACTTGACCGAAATTACTCATTCCCCTTTAACCCGCCCTTCGTATTTCGTTGGACATTTGACCAACAGTTCTTTGGCCGTAAAGACCTGCTTCGTTGGTTCGTATTTGCCAACGGCCACGACCTTGGTTGCATCATCAAAATTTCCAGGCCTTGGCCCGTCATATTCGACCACCATCTCAGCTCCGCCATCTTCGCGGAGCGTAAAAAGAAAGTTGTTCGTCTTCAAGTCATACCTTTCAGTCCCCCTAACCGCAATACCTGCCACCTGCACAGGCCGCTTGCTTGCCTTGGCTTCGCCAACAGTCACATAGGGGGTCAAGGTTGATTTGAAGGAATACATGGCCATGGCCATGGCCAGTACGATGATAACTCCACCGATGATGTGAGATTTCTTTGGCATGTTTATTATCTATTTATCCGATGACGTATCTTCCAATCTCTTGATCTTCCGGTCCAGGATGAACAGATAAAAGGCTAT
>JADFWI010000299.1 GCA_015222985.1 Pseudomonadota bacterium
CATTAAATGCACCATTGTTTCTATGTCCTTTGAGATAATGCGGTCTTTTTCGAGATGGGGAACTTCATCGCGGATAATCTTGTATGCTATTAGGGTCCCTTCCCCTGGTTTCATGTTGGTAAAAAGATCCATTGCCTGGGCACCACATAAGAGTTCGATAGCAATGACATGTTCTGTATTTCTTACTATCTCTCTCAATTTTCTGGCGGAAATGGTTCCCATGGATACATGATCTTCCTTGTTGGCTGAAGTGGGGATGGAATCCACACTTGCGGGATGGGAAAGAACTTTGTTTTCGGAAACCAGGGATGCGGCCGTGTACTGGGCAAGCATAAATCCTGAATTAAGGCCTCCATCGCTGACAAGAAAGGCCGGAAGCCCGCTTAGTTGAGGATTTACCAGCCGTTCAATACGTCGCTCTGAAATGTTTGCCAATTCAGAAACAGCCATACAGAGAAAATCCAGGGCAAGTGCTACTGGTTGACCATGAAAATTTCCTCCAAGCAGAAAGTCCTGCGATTCTGGAAAAATAAGGGGATTATTTGTAGAAGAGTTCATCTCGGTCTCTACCACTTTCGTGGCGTACGTGATTGCATCCTTGCTCGCACCGTGTACTTGAGGGGAACATCTCAGGCTGTAGGCGTCCTGAATTCGGGAACAGTCCTTGTGGGAGGTGATGATTTCACTGTCTCTTGTAATCCTATCCATGTTGTCAGCGGCCGCGGCCTGCCCTGGGTGGGGTCGCACCTGGTGAATCCTTTGGTCGAATTCGGTTTTGCTTCCCATGAGGACTTCAAGGCTCATAGCCGCTGCGATATCTGTCATTTTGGAGAGCTTTATAGCATCATAGACCGAAAGGCCGCCTATGGCGGTCATTACTTGTGTACCGTTCACCAGTGCAAGCCCCTCTCCTGCCTTCAACTGGAGCGGCTTGAGGCCACATTTCTTTAAGGCTTCAATCCCCGATATCCTTTGACCTTCGTAAAAGGCCTCCCCCTGGCCTATAAGCACCAAGCTAAGGTGGGCCAAAGGCGCAAGATCACCACTGGCTCCAACTGATCCCTTCTCCGGAACAACAGGACAAACACCTCTGTTGAGAAGATCTATAAGGTGACTGACTGTTTCCAGGCAAATTCCCGAATGTCCCCGTGCCAGATCCTTGATGCGGAGCGCCATGACCGCGCGAACAGTTTCTTTATCCAGAATGTCTCCTACTCCTGCTGCATGGCTCATAAGAATGTTTTTCTGAAGACGTCGAGTATCCGCCTTTGAGATAGTCACGTCGCTCAGAGCCCCGAACCCCGTGGTGACACCATAAATAACTCTCTCTTCCTTGACCCACTTTTCAATCATTTTCCTGGCATTTATGATCCGGCCTTCTGATTCCTTTGTCAGTCGAACCGTGGATCCCTCTCGTGCAATGGCCACTAAATCCTCTAAGCTCATTCCGTCCATACCGAGAAGAATTTCTTTCATAAACAATCATTCCTCACTTTTTACCCAAATATCCCTGTGCTTCTAAAATCGCTCCTCTATTGACAACTCGAATCACTTACTGAGAAAACATGAGCTCTCCCCGCTTGTAGACTTCCACAACCGGGGAGACGCCTGCGTGATATGCCAGAATAGCAGGGCTCTCTCCATCCAGTATAAGAAAGTCGGCGAATTTTCCTATATCAAGACTGCCCACCTTTTTCTCCATTCTCACAGAATAGGCCGCATTCAATGTTGCCGCCACCAAGGATTCTGATATCGAAAGATTCATGGCAAGAACAGCCAGACCGAAGATGAAAGGGATGGATTCCGTATAGCTTGATCCGGGGTTACAATCGGTGGCAAGGGCCAGTGGAACACCCACGTCTACCATTTTCCGGGCAGGTGCGTATCCCTTTCGCAAGCTGTATGCAGTTCCTGGAAGAAGCACCCCAATAACGCCCTTGTGGGCCATAGCATAAAGGTTTTCATCACTGGCTGCCAGAAGATGCTCGGCGGACGTAGCCTTGAGCTCCGCTGCAAGGCCTGCTCCTCCACAATCGTTCACTTCATCGGCATGAATTTTAATCCCTAAGCCATCTTTCCGGGCGGCCTGTAAGATTCGGCGGCTTTGGCCCACAGAAAAAA
>JADFWI010000300.1 GCA_015222985.1 Pseudomonadota bacterium
TCCAATAGGGGCAAATACTGGATAAGAACGCTTTGTTGTCAATTTCTAAAATTGACTGCGCTGAAAGCGCATTCCTCAACTTTAGGCATTTTCAAACTTTTAGGCACTTTCTTGGTTCCAGCTCACCCGGGGTAAGCATCCTGACACAAAATACGTCACCGAACTAACGAAACAGAGCACTCAACTTGCCTGCATGATTGTGATATCCCGTTTGGGGTATGGGATTTCTATCCCTTCTTTGTCAAAGACCTCCTTAACCTTGTCCGTCATATAGGATATCGTATCCATCCGTTTTCGGGCATCCCTGATCCAGACCCGCAGCTCAAGATCAA
Source organism: Pseudomonadota bacterium (assembly GCA_015222985.1). Taxonomy (GTDB): domain Bacteria; phylum Desulfobacterota; class Desulfobacteria; order Desulfobacterales. The sequence goes on from JADFWI010000300.1 coordinate 333, forward strand.
CAGATGACTCGCCGAATTGCCTTACCACAACCTTGGGCGGGGGCTCCTTCTGAACCCATTCGGCGGTCTTTGCCACGTCCACTATGACGGACTTGGCCTTGTTGATATCTGTATCGTATGAAACACCGATAGGAATCCGGACACGGATATCCGTTGAGATGGTCGTATAGTTTATGATGTCGCGCGTCATAATCTCATTGTTGGGGATGATAACAACAATGTTGTCTGTGGTTTTGATCTTTGTGGCCCGAAGGCCAATATCGATCACGTCTCCCCATGAAGCTGAGTTTTTCGGCGCAGACCACACTTCGATCCGGTCACCGACCTCAAAGGGCCTGTCCATGATGAGCAAGACTCCTGCTATAAGATTCGACAAGGTATCCTTGGCTGCAAAACCGATTGCTATTCCTGCCACGCCGGCGCCTGCCACAAAAGGAACCACATTGATGCCAAGCACATCAAGGGCCAGCAGGATCGCAACGGCAAATATGATAACGCCTGAGAATTTGTTCAAAAGATCAAAGACTATGTCGTCGACCTTGCTTTCGGTCTTCTTGACGAGGTTCTGTTCAAGATACCTTAGCAAGAGCAAGGTGAAGTCTTTGACCGGCATAGCCAGAAGGATGATGAGGGCCGCGTAGAAGATCTTGTCCAACATGGGTATCTTGAATAGATTTAACATATAGATGCCGATGACAAAGACCAGGGCATACCAGACGGCCTTTTGGATAAGGCCGAATATCTCTTCATGATCCCGGACAAATTCATATTTCTCCGCCCTTGTTCGAACCCTTTTCAGCACGCGTTTGAAAAGTGCCCAAACCAAGACCGCGCCTAATAACACAAGGGCGGCTTTGGCGAGAAGAGGCCAAAGAACTGCCCATTTTGAGAGAATACCGGCCCCTAGCTGTTCATAAGCATGTTTTAGATAATCCAACATTCACTTAACCTCCGCCGTTAATAACAACAATGGTTGAACCATAACACAACCCAGGGTGTTACTCGTCAGCAAAAAACGCCATTACTCTTTCACCAAATACTCCAGCATATTCCCCGCCGTGTACCCAATGCCGGGCCCCCTTGACAAGCCAGAGTTCTGAGCCCTTAATCCCATCGGCGATCCTCTGGGCATGGCCTGTGTTTGCATATTCGTCTTCGGTTCCCTGAACAACTAAGGCCGGGCATTTTATCTGAGACATCATATTTTCAATGGAAAATGGTTTGAAGTCAACGCTGAGCCATCGATCAAACCAGGCCCTTTGACTGCGAATTTGAGGTGTTTCCTCAAGGGCTTTGCGTTTAATACGGTTCTCAAAGATACGCCTGGTTCTAAGAAGGCCCTCGGATGTCTTTTCATCCACGTATATGTGTCCTCCTGCACAAACCATTGCTCTTGTCCTTTCAGGAAACCGGGCAGCAAAGATCAGGGCTAATGTCCCCCCGTCACTAAATCCACAAAAAAAGACGGGGGCTGTCAACCCAAGAACATCTAAGAAGGCAACCAGATCTTCTATGTCCTCTTCAAGAAAATTGCATGAAAAGGCATATCGCGGCGTAGAATCCCCATACCCGCGCCTGTTGTAAGCAATTACACGATATCCTGTAGCAAAGTAATCAATACATGTGCCCCATTCTTGTGTACTCCCCGTGCCGCCGTGCAGCAGGATCAACGGCACGCCTTTTCCCTTCTCCACATATTCAAGCATCCCGCTTGGTATCGAAAGCTTTGACATGGGTTGCATCCATTTCTTTTAACCGAAGTCGAATATACTGGAATCCCAAAAAGACAATTACCACGAAGACACGAAAAAAAGTGCTTGTCTATATGAATTTCTCACACAAAATACACGGATTTCAAAAGTAACGGACTTCTTTTCATAAATCCTTGAGCATTGAGTCTCGAAGTCTGCGCCATTTTTCGAGTCTTTCTTTGATTATCTTTTCGTAACCTCTGTCTGTGGGTGTGTAAAAAACCTGCCCGCCTAGTTTTTCCGGCAAATACGTTTGTGGCACATAGGCGTCTTGGAAATCGTGGGCATACTTGTACCCTTTGCCGTAGCCAAGACCCTTCATCATTTTTGTTGGCGCGTTTCTTATATGGAGGGGCGCCGGAAGTGAACCCGTGTCCCCGATGGTTTGTTTCACTTTGCCGTAGCCGGCATAAAGGGCGTTGCTTTTTGGAGCCGTGGCAAGATAAACAGCAGCCTGTGCCAGGGCAAGATTTCCCTCGGGGATGCCAACAAATTGGAAGGCCTGCAAGGCGGAAACGGCCACAGAGAGCGCCCTGGGATCGGCATTTCCCACATCTTCAGAGGCGAATCTTACCATACGGCGAGCAACATAGAGAGGGTCCTCACCTGCAACGAGCATGCGACCCAACCAGTAAAGGGCCGCGTCCGGATCACTCCCGCGCAGACTCTTATGAAAGGCTGAAATAAGGTTGTAGTGCTCTTCGCCGGTCTTATCATAGCGCAGCGCCTTCTTTTGAAGCACAGTCTCCACAACGGCCCGGGTGATTTTTCTTTGACTGACATCTTTTTCCTGAACAAGAGATGCAGCCGACTCGAGGTTATTCAGGGCCACACGGGCGTCGCCGTCTGCTGTCCAGACTATGTGATCAAGGGCGTCCGGCTCAACCTCCAAGGAGAACTCGCCAAGGCCATTCTCTTTGTCGCTCAAGGCACGTTTCAAAATGGATAACAGTGCCTCATCTGAAAATGGTTTGAGCAACATTACCCGTGCCCTGGACAGAAGCGGAGCGATCACCTCAAATGACGGGTTTTCCGTAGTGGCCCCAATGAGTGTAATGAGCCCGCTTTCCACATGGGGCAAGAAGGCATCCTGCTGGGCCTTGTTGAATCGATGGAGTTCATCGACAAAGAGTACGGTCTTTTTCTGATGGTAGCGGCGTGACGTTTTCGCCCTCTCGATAACTTCCCGTATCTCTTTAACTCCGGAGAGCACGGCTGAAAACGTCTCAAAGTCCGACTTTGTCTCGCGGGCCATGATCCGGGCAAGAGTTGTCTTCCCAGAGCCTGGTGGCCCCCAGAAAATGACCGAAAACAGCCGGTCTTCCTCAATGGCATGACGAAGCAAACTCTCTTTGCCAAGGAGGTGTTCCTGCCCAACAAAGGTTTGGAGCTTTTGAGGCCGCATCCTCTCTGCCAGGGGACGAGCTGTTTTTTCTATCTCTTTTTCAGTTTGATGAAATAGGTCCATGGTCAGAATGTGGGATCTGATGCCGGATACCGGATGCCTGATAGTCAAGGCCGATCGTGCACGTGGAACTTGGCATTCTGCATCCTTCCCCATGCCTTCATTTCTTTTCTCTCTTTCGAAATATGAGCCGTATGGAAGTCTTGTCCAGCCTCAGAGCTTCTCTAAGCTGGTTTATTATGTATCGTTCATAAGAAAAATGAATACCCTCTGGATAATTCACAAAGCAGACAAATGTAGGTGGGGCCACAGACGTCTGCGTGCTATAGTAAAATTTCACGCGTCTTCCACGATAGATCGAAGGTTCGTTTTGAGAAACTATAGTCTTAACTATCCTGTTTAGCTGCCCGGTGCTCACCCGCGTGGTATATTGTTCATACACCGTGTCGACCAAGTCAAAGATCTGAAATGTCCGCTGGCCCGTGAGGGCTGAAATTGTCGATACAGGGGCAAAGTTCATGAACTTGAGTCGATCCTTTACCTCTTGCACATATTGCGCGGCCGTTGCGGAATCCTTTTTCAGCAAATCCCACTTATTCAAGAGGACAATGCAAGCTCGCCCCCTTTCGCAGGCATATCCTGCAATGCGCACATCCTGGTCTGTAACCCCACTGGCTGCATCCATCATGACCAATGCAATATGGCATCGCCCCAGGCTTTTTAGGGCTTTGATGATGGAAAATTTCTCAATCTTCTTTTTGACCTGTTTCTTTCTGCGGATTCCGGCTGTATCAATCAGAACGTATTTCTTATTATTTACCTTACAAATGGTGTCAACGGCATCGCGAGTCGTGCCGGGCACTTCACTAACCACAAGGCGCTCATCTCCCAAGAGACGATTGATCAGGGAAGATTTTCCCACATTGGGTCTCCCGATAACTGCCAGCCTGATACGGTCGGAGGCTGTTTCGGGCGCTGTCTGAGGCAAAACGCCGATCAAGGCATCCATGAAATCCCCCATCCCATAACGATGTTCGGCAGAGATAGGATAGAGGGGTTCTATGCCCAGAACGGAAAAATCAGCCATGAGTGATTCATGTCTTGGTCCATCAATCTTGTTGACGCCATAAAAGACAGGTGTGCTTGATTGACGCAGCCGCTGAACAAGGTCCACATCCACGGGGGTTACGCCTTCGCGTCCATCAAAAAGCATGATGATGGCATCAGCTTCCTCCATTGCCTGTATTATCTGGTATTTGACCAGAGGTGCGAATTCTTCTGACTCAAATTCAGAAAAACCTCCGGTATCCACCACAGTGAAAGAAACTTCGTCCCACTGGGCATCTCCGTAAATCCGGTCCCTGGTAACTCCTGGGAAATCATCCACAAGGGCCTTGCGCGACCGCGTCATACGGTTAAAGAGCGTTGACTTGCCCACATTGGGTCGTCCTATGATGGCAACAATCGGCTTCATTGGATGTTACAATATCTGAATTCGGCTTGAAGGGCAAGACAGGTTGTTCGTTGATTCAGGACGGTTTTTGCGATATGGAGATGTATCATTAAGTTATTTGGGGCATGGGGAACCAAAACATTATAGACAGGATTTACTGGATGGACAGGATTTTTTTGCCTTTCCTGAAGAAAGGCAACAAGTATCATCCCTCTTCGAGGGAAAAAATGGGCCTAATTGACGGGAAATTAAAAACCA
>JADFWI010000301.1 GCA_015222985.1 Pseudomonadota bacterium
AGTCCGCCCATTCCAAATCCATGTTTGGAATCGGCGCCAGAACGGCTGCCACCATAGGGACCACCATTACAAAAGGCCTGATGACCTGGCCCTATTCTGGGGTAAAAAAGCCGAAGGATGTCAAGATAAAGCATCTCATGCTATGTGCCAAGTGTCATTTGCCACAGCTCCAAGAGGCCACGGATGATGTTGCAAAAGAGATTGTAACGGCAGTATCCGGCCTTTGGGATAAAAAAAACAGAAAAGAGAGTGTGGAAAAGCTCAAGAAAATTAACATCAACTGCCTGATCTGCCACCAAACGAAGGCTATTACTCACAAGTGGGCTCAAGGCTTCCCACAAAAGGATGCCGTTTATGGAACACAGGACGGGGAGCACGAGGACGAGAACTACCCGATCATGAAAAAGAGCGAGATTCTACATGAGTCCGTCTTCTGCGGGCAATGCCATGGCCTTGGACCGAACTTCGAGTTTGAACAGCCCTCGCAGTGTGCGACAGCCTACGGAAGCTATTTATTTGCCTACGTCGCCGAAGGCGGTCACGAATCATGCCAGTTTTGCCATATGAGTAAACACAATAAGGGTCATGTAATGCCCGCCTACCGGGATCCGGACATGGCCGAGGCGGCTGTCAGGATTGAGGCTGATGCCTTTGGCTATTATTGGCGAAAAAATAAGGCGGAGGGTGTGACCCCTCTGGCAGTGGTCAGGGTAGAGATAACTAACAAAACGGGGCACGGAATCCCGGATGGCTGACCGACTCCAAACCGGATGATCCTGGATGTGATCGCAAAGACCCCTGATGGCAAGGAAGTCTTCAATAGTTCAAAAATCTATATGCCTGCTCCTGGAAAAATGGCCTGTGGTAAAGAGATGGGCCGAGGACCATACGAAAAGGCCGGTCTGATTCGTGATACCGCCCTTCCTCCTCATCGCACGATAGTGGAGACTTACGAGATTCCATTCCCACATGAAAAGATAGAACGCGGGAAAGAAATCTATGGGAAACCTCTTTTTAAGGAGATGGATATTGATGTGGAACTCTGGTATGTTCCTTTTGGTGAAATAGAAGGACCTGCATCCCGCTGGAATCAGCTTTGGAAAAAGCTAACAAAAAAGGTCACCATCGACTAAAGTGATGGCATATTGTAAGTGCTCGCACGATGTGGTTTCGAGTTTGAACAAAAAAAGTCCCGCCTGCCAGCAGACGGGACTTTTTATAGCATTTTTTCCGCTAGCACATATTATTCTTCGGGCATGTTGATTTCTTTCAGCTCATCTCCGAGGTATTCACGCTCATTTGGGCCAAGAATTCCGAGGGACAGGCCGATCAGCGTCCACAGATGGACTGTCATGTACTTGCCCTCAAAGTGGTGGGCAATATCATGGATCTGTGCATGGCAATTGTGACACGCAGCTATGCAGTAATCAGCTCCGGTGGCCACAATCTGGTCGAACTTGATTTTGCCATAAGCATGACGCGCTTCAGTATATCCTGATTGGAGGAACCCTCCCCCTCCGCCGCAGCAGAAATTATTAGACCTATTGGGCCACATTTCTATTAAGTTCTCTTCGCCCACAAGGGATTTCGCCACAAACCGCAGGTCTTCTGCTACTGGATCCCCGTAGCTCTTGCGTATAATCTGACACGGATCCTGGACCGTGAACTTTAACTTCAAATCCTTGTTCCAGTCAGAGTTTACCGGCAGCTTTCCTTCCCGAATCCACTTGGCATAATATTGGTAGATGCTAGCAATTTCGAAGTCATAAGGGATATTGAATTTTCTCAGTCCTTCCAGGACTGAAAAGGTCACGTGACCTCATTCTGTATTCAGATAGACCTTGCATCCCAGCTTTTGGGCCTGCATGATACTTGTACGTGTGACGTGCTCCCACGCTTTGTCGTCGGCAAGGAACATACAGTAATTCTCTGCCGCCCATCCCTTGCTCCCATATGTCCAATCTGCCCCCACAATGTTAAGGATTTTCCAAAGCGGAATCAGCTCGTCCGGCTCGGTCACCGGCTCCCTAGAATTCTGATTGATGAAGAACTCGGCTCCCTGCTTATCTATGGGCGCTTCCAGGTTGTCCCAGCCTTTCTGGGTATCTTTCACCTCTTCGAGTACATCTTCCACGACAAATATAAAGTCCTCCGGGGACGCACCCATGGCGCTGCAACTGTCGTTCCTGAGCGCCATATCGCACGAGCCGCGAATACCCTTGGGCCGCTCTTCACGTGGCCAACTCGCCCGCGCCAGGTAGACCAAACGGGGGATATCAATCTCCATGGGGCAGGCATAGATGCAACGCTGGCATCCGGTACACATCCACACCCAAGGCGACTTCGTTGCCTCTTCATCCAGACCCAGAAGAATCATTCTCAGAAACTTTCTGGGGTCCATGTCTGCAAGGCCCGTGGCAGGACAGCCTGAAACACAGGTACCGCAGGCGAAACACATATCCAGGTTACCCCCTCCCGGTATGGCTTCCATAGCCTTTTTCTTGAAGTCACACTGTATTATACCCAGTTCTATTGCTTCTTCTGCCATTAGGATTTACCTCCCCTGAAACGTTAATGTTTCTCGTAACTTCTATCCGCCTGCAGCGAAAAATCGCAGCTTAGTACTCCAATTATGGCATCCCAACGATATGTGCCAATTATCAAATGTCATAGATGGTGTCAAACAAAAACTGAGCCTATCCTTGCGCTTCACTTCCTTTATTAGGCTTGATTTCATCTAAAAAACATTCCAAATACGTGTTGACACAATCCGAAATTTAGTATAAGGGAAGTCACGTTGCTTAACTGACCATTACAAATAACCTTTGCTCGCAATTGCAACCATGGCCACCATTCCGGCAATTCCAATTGCGTAGCTAAGTTCGAGACTGACTCACATTGCCAGGAACGAAGATGAATCCAGAACAAACCAATGAGCGTGTTGGCGCAGTCATGATCGTAGGGGGCGGTATCGGAGGGATGCAGTCCGCCCTTGATCTTGCAGAATCTGGCTTCTATGTATACCTGGTTGAAAAATCATCGTGTATTGGCGGCCGCATGGCCCAGTTGGACAAAACATTCCCCACGAATGACTGTTCCATGTGTATCATGGGTCCAAAGCTGGTGGAATGCGGCCGACATTTAAACATCGAAATATTGACCCTTTCCGAGGTAGAAAGCATTTCCGGAAACGAAGGCAACTTCAAGGTCAAGATACATCAACATGCCCGCTATATAGACCCTGATAAATGCACCGGATGTGGAGATTGTGCTGAAGCCTGTCCTGTGAGTATTCCGGATGAATTCAACATGGGCCTGGGACTTAGAAAAGCAACCTATCTATCTTATCCTCAAGGTGTCCCCAGGGTTAATGCCATTGTTAAGAAAGACAGGGCCCCCTGCGTAAACACTTGTCCGGCGGGCATCAATGTTCAGGGGTATGTACAGCTTATTGGTGCTGGCAAATACCGAGAGGCTATTCAATTGATCAGGGAGCGCCTTCCTTTGCCAGGGGTCCTGGGGCGAGTCTGCCCACATCCGTGCGAATTTCAATGCCGAAGGGCGGATGTAGATGAAGCCATTGCCATTAGAGATTTGAAGCGCTTTGCGGCCGATCAGGTGAATCTGGATGAGCTCCCGCTGCCCGAAATCGAAGACCGATCGGAAAAAGTGGCAGTAGTTGGTTCAGGCCCGGCTGGCCTGACTGTAGCGTACTATCTCAGGCTCAAGGGATACCAGGTAACAATCTTTGAGGCGCTTCCGGTGCTGGGCGGTATGCTCCGGGTGGGCATCCCTGATTACCGGTTACCTCCGGAGTTATTAGACGCGGAGATAAACCAGATCCTCCGGCTCGGAATCGAGACGCAAACTGGCAAGCGCCTTGGCATGGATTTCACTCTGGACGACCTGAAAAGGGATGGCTTCAGCGCTATTTTCCTTGCGATTGGCGCCCATCTTGGCATGAAATCGAACGTTAAGGGCGAGGATGAATTCGCGGGTGTAGTTAATGCGGTCGATTTCTTGAGGGACGTAAATCTGGGCAGCCGGGAGCGGCCCGGCAGGCGTGTCGTAATCATCGGCGGGGGAAACGTGGCCATCGACGCGGCCCGAGTTGCCAGGCGGCTCGGCTGTGAGGATGTTGCCCTTGCTTATCGGCGTAGCGAAAAAGAGATCCCTGCTTTCTCGGAAGAGATCGAGGGTGCCCTGGCCGAGGGGGTCAAATTTCACTACCTGACCGCACCTGTGCGTGTTTTGGGTGAGGGTGGAAGGGTCACCGGTTTGGAGTGCGTGCGTACCGAACTCGGACCTCCTGATGCAAGTGGCAGGCGCCGACCGGTGCCTGTAGAGGGCTCCGAGTTTGTAATTGACTGCGACGGGGTTATTCCCGCCATTGGCCAGCAGATAGACATAGGCTGGGCCAAGGATGGCGACGCATTGGACGTCACCCGCCGCAGCACACTGGTGGTGAACCAGCACACTATGCAGACGTCCATCCCCCATGTGTTTGCTGCTGGCGATGCGGTTACAGGCCCTGCAACGGTGATCGAAGCAGTGGCAGCCGGTCACAAGGCAGTAGAGGCTATTCATCTTTACATCAATGGGGAGGATCTGGACAGTTATGCCGAGCAGTTGGCGGTCCAGGAGCCCCTGGGCCAGGATTGGGCGGAGATTCCCCAAGGCCTTGCCACAGAACCCCGGGCAAAATCAAAGCATTTGGAGCCACAGGAAAGGATAACTTCCTTTGATGAGGTGGACCTTTGCCTTTCAGAAGAGGAGGCACTACGAGAGGCACAACGCTGCCTTAACTGCGGTGTATGCTGTGAGTGTTTTCAGTGTGTTGAGGCCTGTAAGGCCGAGGCCATAGATCATGATATGGCAGATGGGTCAATTGATATCGATGTAGGATCGATCATCCTTGCCCCAGGTTTTAATCCTTACGACCCCAGGGTTTACGATACCTATCAATATAGCCAATTCCCTAATGTTATTACCAGCCTGGAATTTGAGCGGCTGCTTAGCGCATCCGGCCCTTATGGGGGGCACCTTATAAGGCCATCTGACGAAAAGGAACCGAAAAAGATTGCCTGGATCCAGTGTGTGGGTTCGAGGAATACCCAGATAGGGGCCAAAGGTTATTGCTCGGGGGTGTGTTGCACCTATGCCATAAAACAGGCCATGATAGCCAAAGAGCACTCCCACGAACCATTGGACACCGCTATCTTCTACATAGATGTGCGCACCCATGGCAAAGATTTTGAGCGGTACTTTAATCGTGCCAAAGAGGAAACTGGCATCCGTTTCATAAAATCCAGGATAAATAATGTGCTGGCTGGGGATGAGCCCGGAGAACTCAAGATCAGGTATACAGATGAGGCAGGAAGAACTGTCCGGGAGGACTTTGACATAGTAGTCTTATCCATCGGACTCGATATAGCTCAGGAAACTGTTGATTTGGCTAAAAAAATCGGTGTTGAGCTGGACCATTACAATTTTGTAGACACCAGTAGTTTTGAACCCGTCAAGACATCAAGACAGGGGATCTATGTGTGTGGCGCTTTTGAGGCACCAAAGGATATCCCCGAGACCGTTGCCCAGGCAAGCGCAGCAGCAGCTTCGGCTACGTCTGCCCTTGCAGAAGTAAGAGGGACCAGGATTAAGATAAAGGAGTATCCCCCTGAACGTGATGTCAGCAAAGAACCGATAAAAATAGGTGTCTTTATCTGTCATTGCGGTATTAACATAGGCGGTGTTGCTAACGTCCCTGAGATCGTGGAATACACCAGAACCCTCCCGTATGTGGATTATGTAGAAGACAACCTCTTTACTTGTGCAGAAGATACACAGGTAAAGATGCAGCAAGTTATTATCGAAAGGCAGTTGACCAGGGTGGTGGTAGCCTCCTGCACCCCAAGGACCCATGAGCCATTATTTAGGGAGACATGCAGAGAAGGTGGCCTTAATCCATATCTGTTTGAAATGGCCAATATCCGGGATCAATGTACCTGGGTACACATGCATGAACCGGAGAGGGCAACTGCGAAATGCAAAGACCTGGTGCGTATGGCAGTGGCCAGGGCTGCCCGCCTGGAGCAACTTTATCAGATTCCCCAGTCTATCACTCAAGAAACCCTGGTAGTCGGTGGGGGTGTGGCCGGTATGACGGCGGCTCTGGGATTGGCTGATCAAGGATTTAAGGCATATTTGATAGAGAGAGAGGAGAGCCTGGGCGGTCAGGCTCTTAGATTACATACTACGTGGAAAGGCGAAAGCATAGAGGCTTATGTTGAAGAAATCGTTAAAAGGGTCAATGAACATCCTTTGGTAGAAGTACATTTGCAGACTAAGATCAAGCTTGTAGAGGGCATTATTGGGAATTTTAGCTCCAAATTGGTCGATCTCCAGGGCAAAGAGACAGAGGTGAGTCACGGTGCGGTAATTATAGCCAACGGGGGAGAGAGTTACAAGCCTGAAGAGTATCTATATGGAGAAGATCCCAATATCTTACTATCATTGGATCTCGATCAGGAAATTATGCAAAATGCCGACAGGCTGAAACACGTAAATACCGTTGTTTTTATCCAGTGTGTTGGCTCTCGAGAACCGGACAGACCTTATTGCAGCAGGGTGTGCTGCACACATTCCATCCACAGTGCATTGACCCTGAAAAAATTAAACCCTGATATGGATATCTATATCATATACAGGGACATAAGAACCTATGGGGAAAGGGAAGATCTATATAGAGAGGCACGATCTAAGGGTGTTAACTTTATACGTTATGAACTGGACGATAAACCCAGGGTTGAAAAAACGAATGGTAAACTCAGGGTGACTGTTACGGATCAGGCAATCAATATACCTGTGGAGATAGATGCCGATATTATAACCCTGGCTTCTGCCATTGTGCCTCGGGACGATAATGTAGTACTTTCCAAGCTCTTTAAGGTGGCTATGAACCAGGATGGCTTTTTCATGGAGGCCCATGCAAAGCTCAGGCCTGTTGATTTTGCCTGTGCCGGTGTGTTTCTTTGTGGATTGGCCCATGGTCCAAAATCTATTGATGAAGCCATCTCACAGGCAAAGGCAACGGTCTCCAGGGCATGTACCATTCTTTCAAACAAAGAGAGGATGGTGGGTGGAGTTGTTGCTGTGGTGGATCCTGAGCGTTGTGCCATCTGTTTGACCTGCGTCAGGGTATGTCCTTTTGGAGTCCCGGAAATCGATTATGAGAACGGAGTGGCAAAGATAGACCCGGGAGCCTGCCAGGGATGTGGTTCTTGCGCCGTTGCATGCCCCAGGGGCGCAATCGAGGTAATGCATTATAAGGACGAGCAGCAAATTGCTAAGTTGATGGCTGTATTTTAGGGGAAATAATAAATGGTCGATTATGAACCAACAGTAGTGGCCATGCTCTGTAATTACTGTGCGTACAGCGCTGCTGATTTAGCAGGCGTTGGAAGGCTTCAGTACCCCCCTAATGTCCGTGTAGTATTCTATCTTTGCACGGGCAAGGTGGAGATACTCCATATCCTAAAAGCGTTTGAGGCGGGGGCAGATGCCGTATTCGTAGGCGCTTGAGAGCCCGGTACATGTAATTTCCTGGAGGGAAATTTGAGGGCACAGGAAAGGGTTGAATACGCAAAGAAACTGTTAGACGAGATCGGGTTGGGGAGTGACCGTCTTGAGTTTTTTCATATCGCGGCTTCTGAAGCACCATTGTTTGCAAAAACAGGGGAGAAGATGACAGAGCGTGCTAGAGAAATGGGGCCAAATCCGTTGAGGAGTGTCAAATGACCAAACCGGGGGTAGTATAAATGATTGTAGCAAAGAGAAAACCCTTTAATGAGATCAAGGAATCGGTTTCCGGTGCGAGCAGGATTCTTATCCTCGGATGTGGCACCTGTGTAGCAGTGTGTCTGGCAGGAGGCGAAAAGGAAGTGGCCATTCTGGCCTCACAGTTGAGGATGGCCTTTCAGTTGGAAGATCAGAATGTGCAGATCGACGAACTCACTATTGAGCGACAGTGCGACCGCGAGTTCATAGAGCAAATAGGGACCAAAGTGAATGTGGATGATTATGATCTGATCCTTTCCACGGCCTGCGCCGCAGGGGTACAACTCTTAAGTGACGTATTTGACCACAAGGTGGTGGTGCCAGGGCTTAATACAACCTTTATTGGCGTGGCCGAGGGTCCTGGTGTGTGGACCGAACGGTGCCGCGCCTGTAGCGACTGTGTGCTGGCAGACACAGGGGGGATCTGTCCGGTCACTATTTGTGCAAAGGAACTGTTGAATGGGCCCTGCGGAGGTGCCCGAAATGGCAAGTGCGAGGTAGACCCTGAGAAGGACTGTGCCTGGGTGCTCATTTACAACCGGTTAGAAAAGCTTGGCAGGCTCGATAGGATGAAGCAAATCCATGCCCCCAAGAGACATTCCGTCCAGGAACACCCTGCTACAATCGTCCATGAAGCGTACAGGCAGAGATACACCGTGTAGAGGTGCACCCGGAAAAATCATCTACAAGGCCTACATGAGGAGATATGAATAATATGGCAGAATCCTTTCAAGAGGCACTGACCTCAGGCAAGTTTTTGATTGCTGCAAGCCTTAATCCCCCCAAGGGTACGGACCTTGAAGGCACTGCCGGGGTGATTGGAAAGCTAAAGGGCGTGGTCAACGCCTTGGGAGTCTATGACAACCCGAGATCATTGATGCACATGAGTCCTTGGGCGGTATGCCGGCTGGTCCTTGAACAGGGTGTCGAACCGATTATGCATGTGTCCTGCCGCGACCGGAATCGGCTTGCCCTCCAGTCCGATCTTCTGGCAGCGGCGTCCATAGGCATTAAGAATATCCTGTGCGTAAGCGGCGACCATGTTAAGTTTGGGGATCATGTGGATGCCAAGCCTGTTCACGATATCGATTCAGTACACCTCCTGTCAGCAGCTAAGTCCCTTTCAGAAGGAAATGATATGGCCGGGAATCCCCTGAAAGGTTCTCCGGCGTTTTGCCTTGGGGCGACAGCCAATCCTGAGGCAGATCCTTTAGAGCCTCAGTTGATCAAGGTGGACAAAAAAATACAGGTCGGCGCCTCATTTCTTGTTACCCAGCCGGTTTTTAATATGGAGAACCTGAAAAGATTCGTGGATCACGTGAGGGAAAGCAAGGTGAAGGTGATCGCAGGCATCGACCTGCTTGTGCCTGAAGAGGTGCCGAAATATAGGGATGGCAGCTATCCCGGCCTATTTGTCCCAGAGAATCTCCTTGAGGAGATCGCAGGGGCTGATATAGAGAAATGCGTAAAGGTCGCAGGCGATCTTATCCAAAAGATAAAGTCCACCAATCTCTGTGACGGTATCCATATTAGTGCACCAGGACATGAAGAGAAGATCCCGGATATC
>JADFWI010000302.1 GCA_015222985.1 Pseudomonadota bacterium
GACGGCTGAATCGGTATTGGATATTCGTTTTTCATTCGATCCGCCGAAGGCGGATTCGATGTTCATCTTTCAAAACAATTCCATACGGCGTAAATGTAACCTGTGAACGGTTACCCTTTGTGAAGCTATCTTATTTATAACGTGGCTACGCCACTTTGACGGACTCGCAAGAAGTCCGCAAACAGACGGCATGGTAATCCGCCCAGGCGGATCACTTTAGCCAGAAAAGGAGCCGGTAATGCTATGAAAAAAGTAAGTTCGTTCTTTAGAGCGGCAAAGCCGCGATTTATGAAATTTTGGACAAAGCGTCCGAGATTTCATCCAGGTTTTACGCTGATCGAGCTCATGGTGGTCATCGTAATCCTGGGTATTCTGGCCGGACTCATCATCCCAAGGATCATGGGGCGGCCGGAAGAGGCACGCCGCATGAAGGCCAGGATCCAGCTGGAAAGCATCGAAACAGCGCTCAAGCTATACAAGCTTGACAATGGATCTTATCCTACCACCGAACAAGGTCTTCAAGCCCTGGTGGAAGGTCCCGAGGTCGGAGAACTTGCCAGGCACTGGCGCAAGGGAGGCTATCTGGAAAAGGGCAAGGTGCCGAAGGACCCCTGGGGTAACGAGTTCGTGTATCTCTCACCCGGTGTCAACAGCGACTTTGACCTTATCTCATACGCCAAAGACGGACAACCAGGCGGTGAGGACGAAAATGCGGATATTAACAACTGGGAACTGGAGGAATAGTCTCCGTCTAATGGAATTCTATTCCAATGGAGCCCTACGCCGCGTGCTCTGCAAGACCAGAGCTTACACCCTCATTGAACTGACTGTAGTTGTCTTTCTGATTGGCATTATGCTTGCGCTAACCATGCCGCGAGTACAATATGCCCTGTTGTCAGATGACTTAAAGGCCGCCACCCGTCGCATTGTCGGCGCAGTGAGGACATTGAGAGACAAAGCGATTCGAGACCAAAGGGGTTACAGGCTTCATTTTGACATTGAATCGAATCAGTTCTGGGTAGAGTGGACATCAATGACGATTGATGAAGGGGCAGAGGCTCGCCAGAATGCTTCCGGGTTGCCGGGAAGCATTCGTATCCTCGATGTTTGCTACAGAGGCGCCGGCAAAAAGGACGTGGGTGACACGGTCATCCACTTCAACAGAAAGGGATACGTCGAACCGGTAATGATCCATCTGGGAGACAACGCCGGCAGAGCCAGCACCGTCGTTTTGAGCCCTTTTCTGGGAACAATAAAGACCTACGACAAATATGTGGAAGATGGAAGCGTTTTTTGAATGCCTAACATGAACTAAAGCCTAAATATAAAGATTATCTCCCAAACGAGGCTCCACCGTCCATGGAGTAAAGCTGTCGTGCAAAAGGTTTCCTTCAAAGCGCCAACTACAGATCACAGACACATCACTTTAGGCATTTTAGGCACTTTAGCTCATTTTAGGCATTCCGGCCATTTTAGGCACTTTAGAAAGTTTAGCTCACTTATTATTGACAGACCATCCGGTTTCACCCTTTTGGAAGTGATGATTGCCGTGGCCATCATAGCTATAGCCTTGGTGGCCGCCCTTGGTTCTCAGTCCCAAAGCGTATCCCTGGCCAGTGAAGCCAAATTTGCCACCACGGCCGCCTTTCTGGCTCAGAGCAAAATGGCGGAACTCGAAACCCAAGATCTTGACGACCTGACCTCTGACGCAGGGGATTTCGGAGAGGATTTCCCTGGCTATCGGTGGGAGTCAGAGGTGAGTGACGCTACTTTAGAAGGCCTTGAAAAGGCATCTGAGCATGTCAGGAAGATAGCCTTGACTGTCCGCTGGGTTAACGATGACAGATATCAATATCGTCTGGATTGGTTTCGGTTTGCTCCAAAAGCAGAGTAAGTTATCGCGCCGCAGAGGTTTTACCCTTCTGGAGGTTCTGATAGCTATTGTCATCCTGGCAACTGTGCTTTCTACGGTATTCGTCTCTTATACCGCAACATTTCGCATAATAGATGAAACCGAGTCTCAGGCCGAAACCTACCAAATGGCCCGCATCGCTTTGGAAAGGATTGTTGAAGATCTGGAATCAGCCGTCTGCTCGCCTGGGAAGGCTGAGGAATCAGAAGATAAAGATCAATTGTTTGAATTTGCAGGAGAAGACGACGAGATAAGCGGCAGGAACGCCGACACATTACGTTTCTCATCCAGAGCACACATTGAGTTTGGGGATGAGGACCAGCATTGTGGAATAGCTGAGATAAGCTACTACGTGGATGAAAACGAGGAAGGAGGCTTTGTTCTTTATCGGAGCGACAGGCTGCAGTTGGAAGACGCCCCGGAAGAAGGCAAAGGCGGGCTCCCGCTGTGCGAACGGCTGTCGTCAGTCGATTTCACCTATTATGACGCTGAAGGAGAGGAGTATGACAGTTGGGACCCGTCCTCCGAAGATGGGATGCCGCACCGGGTTTCCATCTCTCTGGAGTTTGCCAACCCTGCAAATCCTGAGACTCCTCTCAAGTTTTTCACCAGTGTGGTGTTGCCGGCGAGCAAGTTGAAGGACAAAAAGGAGTAATCATGAAAAGCCCCCTGCGAAACAGTCGGGGCGTGGCCCTTATTCTGACAATCCTGATCGTGAGCCTGATTATTGCACTGACACTCCAATTTAACAGGACTATGCGCACGCACGTGGCCTCAGCCGCAAATGTCGCACACGGTCTCAAGGCCTTGTACGCTGCCAAATCAGGAATATCCTACAGTCTTGCCCTGTTAATGGAAGATTCCAGAGAAGTCGATACATTGCTTGACCAGTGGGCTGTTGAGGATAGTCTTGACAGGGTTTCCGGCGCCTTGAGAGCACACTTTTCCTGCAGCCAGCCTGAAACAAAAGAAAAAAAACAACTGGTTAGTATCGAAGATCTGTCAGGCAAGATCCAGATTAACAGGTTGGTCGAGAACCATGAGTTGGAAAAGGTCTTCAAGCGGTTCTTGAAACTCGATGAATTTGGCCTTGATCAGGAGAGTATCAATGTTATTGTGGACAGCGTCATGGACTGGATAGACCAAGCGGATCAAGAAGATGACCTGGTGAGATTCTACGGTGCGGAAGACGATTACTATCAATCATTGGAAAGACCGTATCACTGCAAGAACGGGCCCATGGATTCTCCTGGAGAACTCCTTCTTGTAAAGGGAATTACGCCGGAGCTCTTTTCGAGGATCAAGCCGTATATCACCGTCTTTGGAGAGGATGGAAAAATCAACATCAATACAGCCGACCCCATGGTGCTGATGTCCCTGCACGAGGACATGGACATGGGCATGGCCGAACTGATGGTCGACCACAGGGACAATGCGGACGAGGACGCGCTCAGATCAACAACATGGTATCATGATGCCGGCGTGCCAAAAGACATAAAGATCCCAAAAGAGATTATTGCCACAACCAGCAACCATTTCCGAATCACGGCAGGCGGCTGTTTCGGGCATGCCACAAAACGGATCACAACTGCGGTAAAACGGGGAGACAAAGAAGATTTTCGGACCTTGTCCTGGAAAATCGAGTAATTCGGACTTTTTGCGAGACCATCATGCCTGACAAAATCCTGGGACTCGATATAGGGTATTCTTCCATCAAGGCAGTTCAGGTCAAGGGAGGCCTGAGGGGCTATCAAGTCACTGCCTGCGCTAGTGTTGAGATAAGTGAAGACGATGGGATTGAGGAGGGGCTCAATGCGCTTCTTGAGACCATCCCTTTTGACGGGGGAGGATGCGTCGCATCATTTCCGGGTGAGCATGTGTCATTTCGCAACCTCAGTATGCCCTTCAAGGACAAAAAAAAGATCGCTCAGACGATCGGCTACGAACTCGAACCCATGCTTCCATTTTCAGTGGAAGCAATGACCACTGATTATGTAGTGGCCGAGCATGCTGACCAAACCAGGGTTCTGTCCGCGTCAGTCCGTCAGGAGGCACTTGAACAATATCTGGCTTCACTTGCAGCCCGAAACATTGATCCAGAGGTGGTGGAGATCAGTGGTGTTCCAACGGCCTTTCAACATGCCAAACAGGATCATGAGCCCCCCGATGCCCTCTTTCTTGATATTGGCTCGGCAGTGACATCAGCCGTTTTGTTTGTCAAGGGCGCTGTTGTCCTGGTCCGCTCATTTCATTTTGGCGGTCACTCAATAACGGAGGCAATTGCAAAATCAAAAAAAATCAGCAACCAAGAGGCAGAAAAGCTGAAATGCGGAACTGATAAAGACGTCTTCGATGAAGTTGTAAGGCCCCCGGTTCAATCCTTTTGCCGAGAAATCCAAAACACCCTCCATGCCTTTCGGTGTGAGATAATGGAAGAGGCCCACCCTGAAAAGATCTTCTTGACCGGCGGTGGCGCATTGTATCCGGGCATGGCAGCGATGCTGCATGATTTTCTTCAATTGCCGGTAGAACTGATTGACCTGGCGGCAAAGACGGGCCTGGAGATGGAAGGAGCTGCTTCGGAGAATTGGAACCCGCTCTTGATGAACGGGGCGCTTGCCCTTGCTCTTCGAGACACAAGAGGCAAAGACGGCTTCAACTTCAGGGTCGGTGAATTCAGAAAAAAGAAAAGATATGACCAATTCAGAAGTGAGATAAAGCGGATTGCCGTCTATGCGGCGATCATCCTTTTGGCCCTTGGGGGCGAGATCTTTGCCGACTATTATATTGTGCAAAAACGTCACAGCCATCTTCAAGAGGAGATTGCCTCCATCTTTAAGAATACCTTTCCTGATGTTAAACGCATTGTGGACCCGGTCCACCAGATGAAAGTAAAGATACGTGAAGCCAAGGAATCAATGCTGCTTCCAGCCGAGTCTTTGGTCCAGAGAGCGGTGGTAGATCTCTTAAGAGACATCGTATTGCGTATTCCCAAGACAGCAGAGGTCGACGTCTCCAGTCTGGTTATTGATGAAGAGAGAATCCGTCTTAAGGGTCATACGGATACATTCAATACAGTAGACGAGGTCAAAAACGGATTGCAGGAGTCTGATTACTTCACGGATGTGGCAATTGGGTCTGCTCAGCTTGATCGCAGTGGCAATAGGGTCAGGTTTGAGTTGGTGATGGGACAAAAGTGAAACGAATAAACATCAAACTCGCTCGTCGTGAGAAGATTATCGTTTCTGCAGGCGCCTGTTTTCTGGGGCTCTTTCTGTTGTTGCACCTTCTTGTCTTTCCTTTCTTTTCAAGCAGGTCGAAGTTGCATCGGAGTATTGAAGTCGATGAGCAGCGCTTGAAAGAGATCATGCTACTGAGCTCTGAGTTTAAGGCGCTGCAGGGAAGCTCCGGAGGCATGGGAAAAGCCCTTGCCGGAAGAGGAAAGGGCTTTACGCTTTTTTCACTCCTTGAGAAGCTGGCAAGCCAGGCAGGCCTCAAGGATCGCATTAAGTATATTAAGCCCTCCACATCTCAGGCCAAAGGCAAGTACAAGATCTCATCTGTTGAGATGCAGTTTGAGGCTATTACCATGCGTCAGCTTTTTGACTATCTCTATCGGATCGAAGATCCCAAGAACATCATAAAAATCAAGAGGATCTCTATTAAAAAACGCAAAGAAAAGTCCGGGCATGTGGATGCGACATTGCAGATTTCGACCGTTCAATTGGCTTGAAAAATGAAAAAGTACAACAAACTCGCTGCATACGTCCTCTTTGCCTTAATCGTAGGTGGCCTTTCTCTCTTTTTCTGTTTTCCCTCCGAAGCGGTTCGCCAGTACTTGGAAGGATCGGCGTACAACGTCGACCCTGCTTTCGCCTTGAAGATCAACAAAGTTCGACCGGTCCTCCCTTTTGGCCTGGAGCTGAAAAAAACTGATTTAATCCGCAAGGATCAGCCAGGAATTTCCCTTTTCAAAGCAGACAGTTTTGTGTTAAGGCCTAGCACGCGGATTCTGGTCCTCAGAAGGCCGGCCATGAGCTTTGACTGCAGGGCCTACGGGGGAAGGATTAGAGGTGTCATTGCATTCAAAACGTTCACCTTGGGAGGGCCTTTTCAATCAGATATGGAGATGACGGGTATCCGGCTTGGCCAATATCCGCTGCTGAAAGAAAGGTTGAAAAGGCAGTGTACCGGCGCCATGAGCGGCACGGTAACCTATGCCGGCAACCGGGAAAGCTTGCTCCAAGGTTCCGGCAAGGGGGACCTGTCAGTCATAAATGGAAGTCTTAAGTTTTCCCAACCCTTTCTGGGTGTGGAATCCATAGATTTCGAGCGTATGGAGATCCGGATGGTCCTTGAAAATCAGAAGATTTCGCTGGCCCATTTTGATTTCAAGGGCAAGCAACTGGAAGGCACGGCATCGGGAACCATACATTTAAATACTATTATCCCAAGGAGCAGCCTGAACTTGAAGGTGGCGGTAAAGCCCGTGACCGACGTTTCTGGGAATAACGGAGGGTTTTCTGATCTGGCAAAGCTCCTTGGTGAGCGCTCAAAAGATGGAGTTTTCAATATAAGCATCCGTGGAACAATTGCCCAACCGCGTATCAACTTTATCTAGGTGGGTTGGATCTATGTTACTAAGTCGTTACTATACGCTCATTAATCTTTTTGTCCTGAGTGTGGTTATCTACTGCGGTGTAGACATTTTCTATACTTTCGCAGGTTCCAGATTCACCGAGGTGAAAGTGGAGAGGGTTACGTCTGAACATATCGAGAAGACGACACGCCCGGGGAAAAGACGCTCTTTTGACCATTATGCCTCGGCAATTAACAGAAACCTATTCGGAGTTGTCGAGGATTCTCTTGACAAATCCGGAGAGCTCAAGATGGAAGATCTCGAACCAACGGCCTTGAACATATCCCTCCTCGGCACAGTGAGCGGCGACCGCGATAGCGCTGTGGCCGTTATCCAGGAAAAGGCCAAGAGAACGCAAGCCCTTTACAAAGAGGGAGATACAATCCAAAATGCCACAATCTCCAAGATCCTTAGGGGCAAGGTCATCCTGCGGGTTGGTGACAAGAATCAGATTCTGACTATGGAAGAAAAGTCCACATCATCCACACCAAGAACAAGACGAACGCCCGCTCGCGCCAGACCCAGGCCCGGTTCGACTATTACCCTTGATCGTAACACGGTGGCGAAGTCTCTTGAAAATATCGGCGATCTCCTCTCCCAGGTCCGTGTGCGACCTCATTACAAAAATGGTAAGGCAGACGGGCTGATGCTCAGCCAGGTGAAGCCCAATACCATATTCACTAAACTGGGGCTTAGAAACGGTGATATCATTCAGAGTGTCGATGGAGAACAAATCGAGAGTCCCGACGAAATCATGGACTTCTACGAAGACCTGAAATCAGGTTCTTCCGTATCTCTGGAGATTATGCGAAGAGGGAAGAAAAAAAGTCTGACTTACAGGTTCAAATAGGGAGGAATTGGATCTCATGTATACGGCCTACTTCGGTGTTGAAGAGAACCCTTTCAATCTGACGCCGGACCAAAGATACCTGTTTCTGAGTCACCATCACACGCGGGCTCTGGACCACATGCTTTACGGCATCAACGAAAGAAAGGGCTTTATTGTCATTTCCGGCGGCATCGGCACGGGCAAGACCACCTTATGTCGGGCGCTGCTCAATCAGTTGGATGCATCAACAAAGACTGCTCTGGTATTTAACACGTCTATTTCTGACATCGAACTCCTGGAAACAATCAACCAGGAGTTCGGCATAGATACAGGCATCACAAGAAAGACCAAGAAGGAGCTGACTGATATCCTCAATGAGTTCCTCTTGGAAAATTTCAGGCAGGGGCATAATGCGGTTCTGGTGGTTGATGAAGCCCAAAATCTGTCGCCACTCCTTCTGGAGCAGTTGAGGATGTTATCCAACCTGGAAACTGAGAAGGAGAAACTGATCCAGATCGTTCTCGTGGGACAACCTGAACTGATGGAGCTTCTGGCATCCCCGGCCCTCAGGCAACTAAACGAGCGTATCACAGTCCGATACGTGCTCAAGCCATTGAGTCGTGGCGCCGTGCAGAATTACGTGGAACATCGGCTGATCGTTGCTGGCGGTCGAGGCAACGTGAGACTTACAACTAGAGCCTTCAGCGCAATATATGCTTACTCTCGGGGGAATCCCAGGCGAATTAATGCGGTCTGCGATCGCGCCCTTCTCATTGCGTACTGCAAAGACGAATTTACGATCGGAAAGAAAACGATTCGTAGGGCCATTGACGATATCCAGGGCGATTTTAAACAGTATCACACAAGAGCCCCATTGTTGCAGAGTAGGCTTGCCCCGGCAGCAGCAGTTATGCTGATGGCGTTCATCGTGGCTAACCTCGGGGGATGGGGTTTTAGGGAGCAGCTTTCAGGCTTGCTCTCAGCCATGGGAAAAGTGGCTGCAGTACAAAGCAAGGTCTTTGTGCACAGACCCGCGGAGTCTAAACAAGCCGCTGTGATACAAAAAAAACCGTTCGTAAGAAAACCGATAGAAACACAGAAAAAGGCCGGCAAGTTAACTCTTGACGAGCGAACCAGCCTTGCGCGGCTTTTCAGGCTTTTCAGTGTGCAGGACGCCCAAAGCAGTTACGCTATGGGCGAAGTGTACCCCGGGGTTTTTTCCTTCGAGGGTGATCCTGAACTCTATCGCATGTTTCTAAAGCCTTTTCGCATACGGATAAGGCTGGAAGGTGAAGATGAGCCCCGTTATCTATTGATCCGTCAAGTGACAACCGGCGGAGCCATTGCTCTTGACCCGGATGGCAAGGAGCGGCCGGTTACTGATGATTTTATCCTGGCCCATTGGGACGGAGACATGTCCTGGGTGTATCCCTATGAACACATGAGTGGGAAGATGACCGATGGGATGACTGGTCTGGGGGTCCTGAAGGTGCAACAAATGCTTCAGCAGATTGGGTATTCCGTTGAACCCAGAGGCGTTTATGACACCACGACGTCTGAGGAGGTCATGAGATTCCAACTCAATTTCGGCTTGACGCCCGACGGGATTGTGGATACCCCCACGA
>JADFWI010000303.1 GCA_015222985.1 Pseudomonadota bacterium
GTGTTTGCTGTCTCAGAACTTATAATCCTTCCGGGATTACTTAGCACTTATTGGTCAAATGAGCCAATAGTTGCCGGAGCGAGCCTGGGATTGACCGTAAAGACTGACGGGGCGGATGCGGCGGCAGGAGCAATACTTGATGAGCTAATAAGGGCAAAAGTTGCCGGAGAAGGCATACACTGGGATGAGGGATGGATACTGGCCTCGGCAATAATGACGAAGATCTGGATAGACATGTTCATAGGGATATGGGCATTTGTACTGGCAGTAGTCTGGGTCTGGTACATAGAGAGAAGACCGGGAGAGAAAGTTCCAAAATCTGAGATATGGTTTAGATTTCCAAAGTTTGTTCTTGGATATTTCATCGCATGGTTCATGGTTATGGGCCTTGGACTGACCGACATCATCCCATTCAAAGGCCTTGAGTTTGGAATCAAACCGATTGAGGGTTCTTTGAGGAAGTTCTTTTTTATGCTGACGTTTACCAGCATTGGTATAGTGACAGATTTCAGGGAGCTCGCCAAAGAAGGGCTGGGAAGGCTGGCTGCGGCTTACGGAACAATCCTTGTCGTCATAATAATACCGATCGGATTGTTCCTGGCATGGTTATTTCACCATGGCATGATGCCACCGACTGTTCCGTAGCCGGATGCACAAACCACCGCTGGCCCGTGCATCTCTAATCTTCCACCCGCACAATTCTGTTAAAATAGTGCTGTGCGTACTGGCGCATCCACACCGGAATGGTGGAATTGTCAAAGGCCATAAACATGTCGAGTTTTTTGCCCTTTTCAAGGTAGCCTTTTTCTTTGACGAGACTTTTCAGCTCATTGTCCAGCTTTTCCAGCGTCGGAGCCTCTGCATACAGGGCATCGTTGCTGGCAATCCAGTTTTTTCCGTCGTGTGTTACGATCAACTCGATCACGGTGACATCCCTTAGAAAGTCTATTCTTTTACGCCCCCAGCCTTTTATAACATTTCACGCAGCGTTCAGGCATTTTCGAGTGAATCTGCTCAGGTTTTCCCGCCTTCCGGGGATCAAAGAGGTGCCGGAATTTCAAGTACTCCTTCTTGTTCCAGATCCGGGTCAGGCTTTCGTTCCGTATGTTGCCAAAGGACATTCCTCTTAGCGGAAAAGACTGATCTTTAAATGTGTACCGGGAGGTCTTGCCGTCAGGGGCATCGCGATTTCCACAGAGAACGGGGTTGGTAAGTACGCACGGGACGACCTCGCCGTCAATATTGATGACACAGGCTTGGCGGACATTTTCACGACAGTGCACAGATGCATCCTCAAGGCCGGGGCCGTGATAGTCAAAGACAATTTTTTCGCGGGCTGCTCTTTGTTTGATTTCCTCCAGTGAGTTCTGATAATAGTCCATGCGCTCCGTGTCATTGAAAATGGCCTCTGCCGAAAGTTTTGGATCAACGATTAAGGTCAGGTTGCTGGCCACGATCTGTTTCGCCCCCAACTTTCTTGCTATATGGAGGATGTCTTTGAGTTCATGGAAATTCGATCTGAGCATGAGATAGGCCAGATGCAACGCGGGCGCCTGGCTTTTCTTTTCGGCCTTGATCTTTCGAAGTAGTTCAAGGTTGGAAATGACCTTGTCAAGATTGCTCCCTTTGCGGATTCGGTCGTTGGTTTTTGCGCTGGTACCGGCAAGGCTGATGCCCATAATGTCCAACTGCAACTCAACCAGGGTTTGGATCGTATCTTCAGTAAGAAGCATGCCGTTTGTGGTAAACCCGACGCGTTTTCCCAGAGCCTTGCAAGTTCGGACCATTTCAAAGAAGTTGTTGTTAAGAAGGGGTTCTCCCCACCCCTGCAGGTAGACCAGGTCCGTATATCCAATAAAGGGAATCAATTCGTTAAACAGCTCTATGGGCATGTGTTTGTTTACCCATTGGTTTCTCATTATGGTGTGTGGGCAATAGATACAGGACCCATTGCAGTGGGTTGTTATCTCAACCTGGACCCAGTCCAGGGTCGGGCTGCTGATCCTGTCCAGTTGTCTTTTGGCCCATTTAAACATGTAGCGTCCAGGATAACCCCTGCTTTTGCATCACTCCATTACACGAAATCCCACACCATATCAATAAAAGGAAATTCCCAGACTATCAAGCTATAAAATCGCTTCGCGATTTTGTATAATGCGGCTACGCCGCTTGGAGAAGGGAAATTCGCACATTATCAAGTTATGAATCAGTTCGAAATTTTATTGTATTGACCACAGGACAGCCACCTGTTAGGTTTAACAAAGCTTGGGAAAGGCGCCAAAAAAGGCTAAACTGTTAAGGAGGTTCAAGATTGAAAGGGGAAATACAAAAATGGCTGTCCGGATTGCTACTGGTGTTGTTCTCGCTCATCTTTAGTACTGGGGCAGTTGCCACCGATGAATCTTACCGTGTAGTTATCGTGCCATTTAAGATAAATGCGGAAACTGATCTTTCATTCCTGCAGGAAGGCATCGTTGATATGCTCACGTCGCGCCTGTCATGGGAAAATACCGTGGTGGTTGAAAGAAAAGACACGAATCACGCACTCCGGGATCTGGCCGTGCCGCTCAATGAAAAGACCGCTCGGGTTATAGGGGCGAGGCTTAAGGCAGACTATGTCCTGTTTGGAAGTCTTACCATCTTTGGAAACAGCGTCAGCCTTGATGCCAGGATGGTGGATGTGCACGAGAAAAAACCGACGCTTACCTACTATAACCAGAGCGGGAAAATTGATGATGTCATTCCTCACATCAATCTTTTTGCAACCGAAATCAATGAGAAGTTTTTCGGCCATTCTGTCGCCGTCCGCCGGCCGGTTAAACAGCCTGAGGAGCGCCCCGGAATCTATGCCCATCCGGAGACCCTCTTGGCCGGCGAATCGAGCGGCCTGGCGCGGGCTTCAGGCGAAGGGCCGGGTTTTGAAGAAGTTCGGGGCGAAGAAGCCCCTATGGCATCAGCAGGCTACTGGAAAAGCAAGAACTTTAAGATCCGGATCAAGGGGATAGCGCTTGGCGATGTGGATGGAGATGACAAGACAGAGGTTGTATTTATAACGGACCATGATCTTTACGTGTACCGGTTTGAGGGCCAGAGGTTTTTGAAGATAAAGGAGATATCCGGAAAGAGGCATCAGAGGTTTATTGGCGTGGATTGCGCCGACATCAATGGAAATGGGCTTGAGGAGATATTTGTGACGTCTCTTTCCGCGTCCGGGCAGAGCCTTGATTCATTCGTGCTGGAATCAGACGGGGATGATTTCAACCGTGTAAGCGAGGGGGACCCCTGGTACTACCGCGTAATAGAGATGCCTGATCTAGGCAAGATGCTTGTCGGGCAGAGACGCACGATGAACGACCCCTTTGTGGGCGCCGTTTATCGGCTTGCCTGCGTTAATGGCAGGTATGAGTCAGAAGAGCGTATCCGGCTGCCCAAAGGCGTAAACGTCTTTGGATTTGCAATTGGCGATATCATGGGCAAGACAGATGAGACGATCGTCGCCTTTGACGAAGATGATCACATTCGGCTTTTTGGCTCTTCCGGCGGGGAGGAATGGAAGAGCGACGAATCCTACGGCGGCATGAATTACCTTGACATCAACCTGGACGTCGGCCGAGGGGGGACCGTGGAGCGTCTTTATCTCCCCCAG
The DNA here is from genome assembly GCA_015222985.1 of Pseudomonadota bacterium. Classification (GTDB taxonomy): domain Bacteria; phylum Desulfobacterota; class Desulfobacteria; order Desulfobacterales. The sequence continues at coordinate 3,647 of JADFWI010000303.1, forward strand.
CGGATCTGTACCCGCGACGTGAACGGAGACGGAAAAGAAGAAGTGATTGTGGCAAGTCACGAGGGCTTCCTGGCAACGTTGTTTGCGACATACCGCAGGTTCAGCAGTGGAAGAATGGTATGCCTTTCTTTCAAAGACCACGGGCTGGTTAAGATACTGCAGATCCCCAAGGTATCCGGCTACATCAGCGATTATGCTATTGGCGATATTGATTTGGACGGAATCGACGAGGTGGTTGTGGCTTCTGTGCGTTCAAAAGGGACCCTTGTTACTGCTGGAACGAGTTCAATTATGGCCTACGAGCTTGCCAGGCCAGGCTCAGCAAACTGATGTGTGTGAGAATATGAAGGCGATGAACTATAAGGGGTATGCGGCCCGCATTGAATACAGCCGTTGCCACACAGATGCGGAAAGCAGCGGTAAAAGCATGAATCAGTGGGTTGGACAGATATTGAATCAAACTGTTCAGAATCATCAAACCTAGAAGCTCGGAAGACAAGCGAACCGTATAATCTCGCCACAAAAAAAGCCCCGGGAAGAACCCCCGGGGCTTTATAATGTTAAAGGCTAACAAGGCGAGGAACTAGAAGTCCATCTGCCACGTGATTCCCAGATACCAGTGATCAGGATCATCCTTGTTTTCCACATTCTTCATACCATCCCAGTAATCGAACTCAGGTGTGGCAGAGAAGTTGTCCGTGATCGGGATCTTGCAATTGACATAGTAGCCCATGAGATCATCCTCGTTGTCGAAAGTTCTAGCAGGAGTATTAAGCTCCTTAAAACCATCGTTCTTGGAGGACGAGTAACCCACACCCAGGCCGATCGTGTAAGGATCTACCGGAATAGCAACGTCGAGATAACCGCCCCAACACTCGGCGTCTTCAACAGTTGTGCCGTCCTGTTTCACATAGGCCCTGGAGGGGTCAAATCGGTTGGCGGTACCGGGTGCAAGCGGACTATATGGGTTTTTCCGGCCGGAGATTCCATAATCGCCGAGGTTTTCGCCGTAGTGGACGGCGACCTTGAGAACCGCAGCGCCGAAGTCAACTTTACTCTTTACAAAAAGGATCCACGAGCTAATGTCGTCGTCAAAGGTACCGCCTGCGGCCTTATCGTTAAAAGTGTAGGTGTTGTAAGTAAAACCGGGGCTAATGTAGAGGCCTTCAGTCTTGTAATCAAAGCCTATCAACATTTTAGGCAGGGTGATATCAACATCGGCATCCGGAGGGGTCTCGGCCATACTGCCCGCAACCCAACCCTGAGGTGCCGTAGCATCCTGCGGCTTTACAATGCCGAAGTAGAAGCCGTTATCCAGGTTAACCCTGATCTGGGGCCGGCGACTGTCCCAGAGGCAACCCACGCCGATAAAGGCGTTCTGGAGATCGTAGCTCTGCGTGTTGAGGTCGTCGAAGATACCGGGGCCTTGCTGACCAGAGATATAAGTAGTAGGAGTGTAGTCCTGGCCAACGGTCAGGGTTCCACTGCCAAAGTCCCACCTACCGAACAAAAGCCGGGTGTAGACGCCATTGCTGCCATTGGCTGTGATTTTTGATGTATACTCATGTTGGTTTTCAACACCTACAAGACCAATCTCAACCTGGCCATAGATGTCTCCCACGGTACCCTTAGCGCCAAAACGGCTGATGTCGTCCAGGTCCATAACGAAGCCACCGTCATCACTATCAGTAGTCCAACCCGGGGCATAGCTATTCCGGTCGTAGTCATGGTTCGCCCAGAAGGTTCCAAGCCTCACCGAAGCATAGGGCGTGATCCCCTCAGCCATTGCCGGCAGGGTAAAGGCCGCCACAAGGCCGAGTGCCAGCAAAATTACTGCAAATTTCTTCATTCCATTTTCCTCCTGTTAGTGGTTAAAAA
>JADFWI010000304.1 GCA_015222985.1 Pseudomonadota bacterium
GAAGCGGGCGGTGAAAAATATTCTCTCACTTACCCGCATAACAAAACTGGGACCATCAGCATAGCTGAAGGTTTAAAGGTGTTAATTAATGGACACGTGTATCCAAAAAGAAATAAACCGGAGACGGACCTTCGGAATCATCAGCCATCCGGATGCCGGCAAGACCACGTTGACGGAAAAGCTGCTCCTTTTCGGCGGAGCCATCCAGCAAGCCGGGGCAGTCAAGGCCAAGAAGGCATCCCGCCATGCCACCAGTGACTGGATGTCTATTGAACAGGAAAGAGGGATTTCAGTTACGACTTCGGTGATGAAATTCAATTACCGGAATTTTGAGATTAATCTTCTCGACACGCCGGGCCACCAGGACTTCTCCGAAGACACCTACCGGGTATTAACCGCCGTTGACAGCGCCCTCATGGTAATCGACAATGCCAAGGGTGTCGAAGCCCAGACCGAGAAGCTCATGGAGGTCTGCCGGATGCGCAACACCCCCATCATTACCTTCATTAACAAGCTCGACCGTGAGGGTATGGACCCACTGGATATCCTGGATGACATTGAGGACAAACTGCAGATCGAATGCATACCGCTTTCCTGGCCGATCGGGATGGGCAAACGCTTTAAAGGTGTTTACAACCTCTTTCACAAACGTTTGCATCTGTTCAGCCCCGGCAGTGACACCCGCGAACAGGATGGCGTCGTAATTAATGATTTGTCAGATCCAGTCCTGGATGAACTGCTGGGCACCCAGGCTGAAGAGCTGCGTAAAGACATCGAACTGATCGACGGCGCGGTAAACCCCTTTGAAATGAAACACTTCTTAAAAGGAAGCCAGACGCTAGTCTTTTTCGGTAGTGCCATCAATAATTTCGGTGTTAAAGAGATGCTGGATGCATTTGTAGAAACGGCGCCCTCTCCGGGATCACGCGCGGCCGTCTCCCGTGAAGTGTCGCCGTACGAAGAATCCTTTTCGGGTTTTGCGTTTAAAATCCAGGCCAATATGAACCCGGCCCATCACGACCGGATCGCGTTTGTCAGGATCTGCTCCGGAAAATTCACGAGAGGGATGAAAGTGGTGCACCACCGGGTAGGCAAAGAAGTTGCTCTGGCAAATGCGACCATCTTCATGGCCCAGGACAGATCCAATGTGACAGAGGCCTTTCCCGGGGACATCATCGGTATCCACAACCACGGAACCATCAAGATCGGTGACACGTTCAGCGAGAAGGAACTTTTGAAATTCACCGGCATACCGAACTTTGCCCCGGAATATTTCAGGCGCGTTCGCCTGAAAAATCCGTTGAAGGCCAAGCACCTTCAGAAGGGACTGACCCAGCTTGCAGAAGAAGGCGCGGTCCAGGTTTTCAGGCCGATTACGGGAAGTGACTATATCTTAGGGGCGGTCGGTGTCCTCCAGTTTGACGTCACCATGGCCCGGCTCAAGGCCGAATACAGTGTGGATGCGATCTATGAACCGGTGGACTTTGCAGTGGCACGCTGGATCGAGTGCGATGACAGAAAAAAACTGGCCGAATTTAAGAAAAAGAATACGCCCAACCTGGCCAGAGATTCTCAAGGCTGCCTGTCCTTTCTGACAACCAGTGAATTCAGGCTCAATTACTGCATGGAAGAATGGCCGGAGGTAGCGTTCTTCAAAACACGGGATATTAACTAACAGGCGTTGGCTCAAATAGGTTGACCTTATGGCGCTGATTGGTATGCGGAATGTGTGCTGGGGATTCGGTGAGCCCCCGCTGCTGGAAAACGTAACGTTCCAGATCGGCAAAGGGGAGCGCGTGTCTCTGGTGGGTCGCAACGGTGTGGGCAAGTCCACCCTGCTGAAGCTCTTGGGCGGCGAAATGCTACCGGACAGCGGTGATATCTGGCGCCAGCAGGGCATCAGTGTGGCTGCGCTGGAACAGGATGTACCTGCGGGATTTGATGGCACGATCTTTGATGTTGTTGCCGAAGGCCTCGGTGAAACGGGCCGGGCGCTGGCCGAGCACAACCAGATCTGCAGATACACTGAGACTAAGGGCAACCCCCAACTGGTAAAAAGACGCGACGAACTGCAGCAGATTCTCAACGTCGGCGAGGGATGGGAATTGTTGACCCGCGTCGAAAACATTCTTTCACAAACCCGGCTGGATCCTGAGAACCGGTTCGCCGACCTTTCAGCAGGACTGAAACGGCGCACGCTATTTGCGCGTGTCCTGGCCTGCAAACCCGACCTACTCCTGCTGGATGAACCCACCAACCATCTTGACATCGACACGATTATATGGATGGAAGAATTTATCCTGCGTCACGTAAAAACCCTGTTGTTTATCACTCATGACCGCGCTTTTCTCAAGAAAATCGCCAGCAGGATCATGGAACTGGATCGAGGCCGCCTGGTGCCCTATGACTGCGATTACGCCACCTATTTAGAACGAAGACAGGCCGCCTTGGAGATCGAAGAAACTCAAAATGGAGTTTTCGACAAAAAGCTGTCCCAGGAGGAAGCCTGGATCAGAAAAGGGATAAAAGCCCGCAGAACGCGAAACGAAGGGCGCGTCAGGAGCCTGCAAAAGATGCGGGCAGCCTTTCAGGCCCGCCGCCAAAAAATCGGCTATGTCAGGTTGCAGGTTCAGGAGGCGGAACGGACCGGAAAACTTGTCATCGAGGCCCGGTCAGTGAGCTTTTCCTATGGACAGACCCCGATTGTGCGGGATTTTTCCACAGTCATCATGCGTGGGGACAAGGTGGGTATCATCGGCCCCAACGGTGTGGGCAAGTCCACCCTGTTGAAAATCCTTTTAAAAGAGGTGAGCCCGGAAACAGGCAGTGTCCGTCACGGCACCAACCTTCAGTTCGTTTATTTTGACCAGCTCCGGGCGCAGCTCGATGAGCAAAAGACCGTGCGGGAAAACATCGTCGCCGGCAACGACTTTATTATCTTTAACGGACAAAAACGCCACGCCATCAGCTATCTTCAGGATTTTCTCTTCTCGCCCGAAAGATGCCGTACGCCGGTTCGTGTCCTTTCCGGTGGAGAAAAGAATCGCTTGCTGCTAGCCAAGCTGTTCACGCAGCCGGCCAACGTTCTGGTGCTGGACGAGCCGACCAATGATCTTGATGCCGAAACCCTGGAGCTTTTGGAGGAGCTGATTTTCGAGTACCAGGGGACCCTTCTGCTTGTCAGCCACGACCGGGCTTTCTTAAACAATGTGGTCACCAGCACCATCGTTTTTGAAGGCAACAGCCAGGTGGTCGAATACGCCGGCGGGTACGATGATTGGCTCAGTCAGCGGCCGCAACTCGTATCAGAGCGGCTGTCGGAAAAAAATGGCGCCAAAAAAGTCCGGCCAAAACCTGAAGCGCGTCCATCACGAAAGCTGGGGTATATGCAAAAACGGGAACTGCAGGATCTGCCTCAAAAGATCGAAGCCCTTGAATCAGAGCAAAAAGAACTGATTGCAATCCTGTCCGACCCTTTATTTTACAAAATAAAAGGCGAGATTGCCGGGGTTAAATCGGATCTCGATCGCGTCGAACAGGAAATCGAGACCTCCTACCGTCGATGGGAAGA
>JADFWI010000305.1 GCA_015222985.1 Pseudomonadota bacterium
AAGTATAGAAAAGGTAAAGGAGTAAAGAGGTCACCTTTACCCGATTTCTATATTGGAGCACAAGCCGCTATCTTTGACTTGGACTTGATCACACGAGATGTGTCTAGATATCGCATATATTTCCCGTCAGTCAGATTGATCAGCCCGTAGCTATCAGAGGCTGAGCATCTCCTCGCAATGTATGCAATGCAATAAGGTGGATCATAACCTGTTTTCTGCGCGAATAATGGGGAGACCCTTAGAAAAGAGACGGTGATGTTTTCGCGGCATAAACTAGATTTTGGTTCGAGGCAAAAAAACTGTGACGAGGCCTTGTGTTGTCAGCTGTTGTCCTTGCAAATTGAAAGGTACTCTTTCAAAATACAAGGATGATAAACAGAAATCTTCAGAAAACAATCATCCATTCGTTAAGCCAGTTTCCCGTGGTGGGTATTCTTGGTTCAAGGCAAGTAGGTAAAACCACCCTGGCAAAGGAAATACAAAAAACTATTGATATACCTTCCCTCTATCTCGACTTGGAATTGCCTTCCGATCTAAACAAACTACAAGATCCTGAACTGTACCTCGGCCAGTATAAAGATACGTTGGTGATTATCGATGAGATTCAACTTAAGCCGGACTTGTTTCCCCTTTTACGGGCGCTGGTTGACCTGAATCGAAGACCGGGACGTTACCTCATTTTAGGGTCTGCTTCAAAGAATCTAATCAGGCAGTCTTCCGAATCGCTGGCCGGTCGTATTATCTATCATGAGTTGATGCCTTTTACGCTAAAAGAGGTGGGTGCAGACAAAGACACGATTGACAATCTGTGGCTGAATGGGGGTTTCCCGGATAGCTTTTTGGCAGGGGATATTGATTCGAGTCTCACCTGGCGGCATGCATTTACAAAACATATCTGGAAAGAGATATTCCCCAACTGGGAATTCGCATTCCTGCCCCTCAATTGAGAAATTTCTGGACCATGATCGCCCACTGTCACGGACAACTGTGGAATGCAAGTCAGATTTCAAAAAGCCTAGGTGTCAGTGCACCAACGGTGAAACATTATTTATCTGTTTTGGAAGAAACTTTTATCGTTCGCTGCTTGAATCCCTTTTCTTCTAATGTAAAAAAAAGATTGGTAAAATCTCCCAAAGTATATATCAGAGATTCAGGCCTTCTTCACGCGTTACTGATGACCAGATCCTTGGATGAACTTCGTGGGCATCCACAAGTTGGTAATTCCTGGGAAGGCTTTGTTATCGAACAGGTGCTCAACTGGCTTTCCATTGAAGGCAAGGGTTGTTTTTACAGAACCGGTGCCGGCTCGGAGATTGACCTGGTTATTCTGAATGCCGGCAGGCCACCGGTGGCTGTGGAAATCAAATACTCTTCCTCGCCGAAGGTGTCAAAGGGATTCTGGAATGCCTTCAAAGATTTGAAGTGCCAAGAGGGATTCGTTGTTTATCCGGGGGCTGAGTCCTATCCCATAGGGAAAAACGTATTTACGTTGCCCATTGCAGAGTTAGGCCGTATTTTCTGTTAGTGACGCTGCAATACCCTCAAACACGACAAACTGACCTTTGAAGCAGAGAAATCCTCCCAAGCCCATATTAGGATGGTAGCTGAAGAAAGAGCGTGCTGTTGGTGTACCCACCTGTTCTTCTTTATCCTGGCTTATCCCTCCTGGCATGTTATTCTGGCGCTTTGTCGTTTGCAGTAAGTAGCTTGTTCTCATTGTGGTTGTTTGACCTAGCACACCCGATAGGAAGTGACATAACACTGTGGATCATACCCCCACCAAGAACTCATGCTCACCATCTTCTCAGGCGTTTCTGAACTGCGCCTTAATTCAACCTCCCGCAGGATTTCGTGTCACTTTCCTTTGTGCATCGGTGTTGCCATTTCGCATTTCGCATTCCGCAATTGTCTTTGCTCCTCTGCACCCTAGCTCCTCTGCACCCTAGGTCCCCTGCTCCCTAGCACCTCTGCACCCCCTGCGTCCTGGCGTCTTGAGTGAGTGAAACAAACGGGCAAGAGAAAAGCATGCCTGCAGCGTGAAGAGCCTCTTTTCAATGGCCAGGTTATTTGTGG
>JADFWI010000306.1 GCA_015222985.1 Pseudomonadota bacterium
ATCTCTTTTGAAAGTTGTTGCACCAATTTCCTAGCCTCTTCCTGCTCTTTGGCGACCTGGATATCTTCCTCCAACCGACTGATAGTTTTGCCTATCAAGTCATTACTGGCGGTCACCAAAGTTTTCGCTGTCTGGATTCTGAGATTGGTCCAAGCCAGAGTGATTGGCCTAAGACCAAGCGAGTCTGATTCCTCACCCTCTTCCGGCCGGTCGGCACGATGGGCTATTTGATTCCGCCGGTAAATCAATTCTCCTATCTGAGTCTTGAAAATTTTGGCAGATGTGCCGGTAATCTGTTCGATCCCATCCCAGAAGTTCCGAATCGTCAATATTCGGGTGATCTTCTCAATAGATTCGGCATTGGACAGTGTGCCTCTTTTGAAATTCCCGAGAATGATTTGTTGTAACCTATATTCTGGGTCTTCGTATTGTTGAATGGAGATGTAGTCACCAAGAGTAAACTGGAGGCTTCTGAGAGACTCATCCGCATTCGATTTTCTCGCCCTAACAATGATCAGTACGTTTTGCCTTAGAACATCCCAGAAGTACGCTTCAAGCGTGGTACACCCCACGACAATCGCTTGGCGGAGAAGGAAATCCAACCCACCTTCCATGGTGAGTGATTCAGGAATTGGTGTAGAGGCTTTAGCCAACATCATGACGCGGTCATTTAACGCAGATTGAAGTGCCGTGTTTTTCGGTGCATCCCAAAAAGAGCATATGGCGAGACGTAGCTCCTTCTTAATATCTGTTTTTTTCATTCCATGGAACAATTGGTAAAGCTGCAAAAGACTTTCCGCAACAGCGAAGTTCTGATTGAATAGGGTAAGCGCTTGCATGGCTACTCCAAAATGACTTTCATTCCACTTGCGACCAGTTTAAGGAGATGCTCCTTGAGTTGATTAATCGCAATTTCCACATCCTCGGGACTCTCCAGTCTGCCTGTGAACAAAGTGGATATCCGAACGCGTTCAATCTTTTCCCCAGGTGCCGCCAGTTCCTGAACGCCCCTGATTACCTGGTCCCTGATGGCATCCACCACGGTGATGTCCGTTTCCATCTGTGCTATTGTAGCCTTGCACATATTGCAAACGGCTGAGCTCTCGGGGAGATCAAGATTATTGGCTGCCCGGTCGCTAAGGGGACTGATAACAGCGTTTCGTTCCGCATCACTGATCGAGGGGTCTTTACAAATTGCTGCCCACTCTGGAAGCCCTTTAACAGTTTCAAGAGCTTTGGCGTAAAGTTCTGCTCGCCTTGCATGGGTTTCTCCGTAAAGGTCCGAATAGCTCTTGGAAAGAGATTTGTCCGCCTGCTTCAAGGCTTCCAGCGACTCGAAAAACATTTCGGACTCAAGCAAAGAAGCGAGCTCTGTCGCCTTCTCCTCGGTTTTGTCGTCTCGATCATGGTCCTTAAGGACAGGCCAGAGAGTCTCATGCACATTTCTGGCGCTGCGGATGATGCTGATATTTTCCTCTGTTGTCGCTTCATCCAAGCGTGCCGCACGAGTCCGTGCTTCCTTGTAACTTGTTCCTTCTCCGGCCAATGTCTTCACGCAGTCGTCCGGGGGCATCTCCAGAACACCTTCCACAGCTTGAAGATGGTCTTCCATGAATTGCACACCCGGGAGTTCCAGCGCTTTCATGCGGGCCAAGAGTGGCAGTAACAGTTCTCTGTCTTCAGAAGCCAGCTTCTTTACGGCTACCGCAATAGCCCCCTCTTCGATGTCTACCTCTTTGCCCGTGATTTCCTCGTAGTGACGGGCCGCATCGGCAAGGGTGCGCAAATCAATCGGTTCACGAGGTGCAAAAGAGGCTGCCCGGAAGGCCGGAATCTTGGTAAACGGTACCCGGCAGGCAGGATCGTTATGGTTTCGATATTTCCGACCCTGGTGCGTTACTTCCACAGCGCCTCCTCGCAAGAGCACGGCCAGAACGAGCTGGATCACATCCCGGTCCCAGCCGTAGCCAGGTCCCTGAAAGAGTGTTTCGATCATCTTTCCAGTGACCTTGTTGCCATACTTGTGTTCTCGGACCAGATATGCGAGCACCTCTTTACATATGTCAGACGAAAGGTTGGGAACAAACTTTCCAGCCTGTTTTGTCACAAGAGAAAGGCCGCTTTCTCCATCATAAAAAACGGGAGAGAGCCCATTCAGATTGGCAGCAGTGAGGAACTTTTCCGATTCGTTTCCTTTAAGGGGCCGAATGCCCATTTCAAGTTTTTGGTAGAGATCCGGAATAACAAGGTCAAGGAGTTTGTGGAACACCTCAGGCAGAGCCTGGCCGAGCGAGGATCCGTCCCGCTCGACCCCGCGGAAAAATCCTGAGCCGGACTGAAGGACTTCTCCCAGCTTGCTGCGCAAAAGACGCTGATTACGGTCCCTCCTTACTTTCTCCTCTGCCAGACAAGATGTCTCTTCCGGGGTCAGCTTGCCCTGTGCGGCAAGACGCTCGTGCGTGGAAACCATCTCACGCGACCTGAACAGTTCGTGAAAGAGTTGATGAATTTCCTCGTTGAACGTAACTACCCAGAAAATTTCGTCCTGTTTGGAAACGCTGTTTCCGCGGGCTTCCTCAGAGCTGGAGGTCTTATCTTCCGGATCGTCGGCCACAAAGATGTTTAGCGGTACCTGACCGTCGGTATCTACTGTCTCTCCTTCGACGGAAAGAGACATTTTAAATGCTCTAAGGTTTTTGAAGCGATAGCTTTTCACCCTTGGGTCAGTGAATATTTCTCGGAACACCTCTCTCATGATACGGTTGCGATCGGCCGGTTTAGGTTCCAACCCCTTTCTCGTGGTATCCCATTTCTTCTCCTGAACCGTGAGGAGCTTATAACCCTCTTCCGAATCCCGAATCACTTGTGCCTGTTCGAGGGCCTTCAGAGCTTCTTCCACATCCTTTTTGATTGACCCGGACTCCACAGAGGAATGAAGGACAACGGAGATATTGTGGGCTGTTCGGGGAAGGTCCTTGACCGATTCGAGCAGGGCAATGGCCTTGGCCACCTTAAAGGCTATTTCATTTGCGGGAAGCAGTTTCGGCACTCCGTCTACCTCGCGGGTCGTTTCGCTTGGAAGGAGGTTGCCCAGGTAAAGAAGTTCATACACCTTATCAAGAGTGACCAGCGTTCCCACTGGAGAGTCGGCAAGCATGGTGCTCGGATTAATCATCATCTCCTGTGCCTGCTTGATGATTGTCCTGTTACTTCCGCCGATGTGACGGTGGGCGCCCCTTTTAAGCCTCAGGCCGGCCACTATGTCGATGGAGAGATCAATCTGGTAGGGGAGATATGGATAAAGGTTAATAAAATCCTTCTGGTTTATGGAAACATCCCTGCTAGTCCGCTCAAGTGTACAGAAGGTCTTGAGCCTCCCTTCGTTGGCGTCGTAAAGTGCTTCGAGCAGGCCTTGGCCCTTATCATTCTTTTCCAGTACGCGCTTTCCTGTAATTTCTGGAATGTCGGCCTGCTTCAGATCGATGGGAATTCTGAACCGGTCCTGCAGCCTGGCCAGTTCGATCTTCTTTGAGTCCAGAGCGTCTACAATTTCATTGAGTTTCTCCTGAGAGGTCACCACGATCCAGAAGGGGGCAATAGCTTTTCTTCGTTGAACACGGTTCTTTCCTTCCTTGCCAAATGCCTGGAGGACCGCCTGGAGATCCAGCATCTTTTCGACGCTCCGGGAGACGTACTGACCCACTTCATCGATTATAAAAATGAGCGCCTTTCCGGCCTGCCTTCTTTCTGCCAATTCAAAAGCCGTCTCGGCTAATTTATTAGGTGATATGTCTGCGCGTCCGGAACCAACGGACTTTGCGTAAGAATCGCCCTCAGGATAGGTAGTTGAGTCCAGGGCATGGAGGACTGCGCTGGCTTCATTGACGGCCAGTCCCAGCTTGCGGCGTGTATTCCAGGGCTTCCCGTGCATATCTTCAAAGCGTGCACAAAATTCAGCAAGGCGGCCATCACCCTCCAGCGTGATTTCCAATTCAGCAAGATCAAAGTCTTCCGCATAATCCAGTTCACGTAAAAGTGCCTTGTACATGATCTCAGTAATTCGCTCACTTGCTGTGCGCACGCCCCGATCCATTGACACATCAAAGATCACCGCATGTGTGGGAAGCGTCCTGTTAATGACATCCAGAAGACCGCTGATCCTAGCGTCCTTGACGGTTTGCTTGAAAATTTCACTGGCTGATCTCCCGCAGACTGATCTGGCAGCCACGGTGTAGCCCAGGATCTTTGCGAATGAAGATTTCCCGGACCCAAAGAAACCGGACACCCAGACGCCAATCCCTTCACGAGGACTTTTGGACACCTGGATGATTTCGTCGTATACGAGACGGAAGTGATCCCGGATGGAATCCGTGACAATGTATTCTTCCAATTCCGAGACCACGGTTTGTTCGTCTGCCTGGTCTACCTTGATTATTTCTTCGATCTTGCGATCAATGGGCTTGGCGAATAGTGTTCCGATGGCTTCCATTAATCCCCTCCGTAAATCTTGACTCGATAATTATATGCACCGAGATTCGCTCTTTCCGGCATGTTCATAAAGCGAAGGTCTGTTTTCCCTTCGGCAGTGCCTGGATAAAAAAGGATGATAGGGACCATTGTTCGACCATGCATCTTATCCAATAGCGCCGAACACCTGAAAATACTTGGGGCCAAGGCCCCTGCGCGTACGAGAAAAACAAGGTCTTTGACCGGGTTGAGATGTTCCATGCGCTTTTCAAGAACATCCGGAAGTGGCATAAAATCGCTATCAGATAATAAATTGTAAATGGTCTGTTGGACATGGTCAAAGCCGAGTTGTCGCTCTTCGGCAATGATCGCCTCCAACCCCTCTGTTTCCCGGATGACCTTCCAGAGGATTTCCCCAAGGGAAAAAAAAGTGATCCTTTTATGATGATTCTGCTCAAGAGAAATGGCCAGTAAGCGGATTCGATTACGGCAAGAAAACTCATCCCAAGGGTCGTAGCGGAAAATAGCAAAAGGCAAATCATGGTAAGCGCTGATCCGCAATGGGGTGCTGGTAAGGTCCTTTTCGAGAGTGCTAAACTCTTTTTCTAGCAATGACATCTGCCATTTCCTCCAGATTGCGAGCATAAAACTCGATCCGGCAGATCTTTCCCGCTGCCTCGTA
>JADFWI010000307.1 GCA_015222985.1 Pseudomonadota bacterium
GAAGAAAAGGGCATTCTCCTCCACAATGGAGCCTCCATAGAACTCGTGGAGGCCGGGAATAGTCTTGCAATGGGCATGGATGCCGACATGGAGAGTCTGTTTCTTAGGGCATGTCGATTGGGGCTGGTGGATGAATATTGCGGTATGGCTGTTGCGACTAACGTTCAAGATATCCTTCTTGGCATTCCGGGCCCGGTCACAATAAACACGAACCTAACCGTCATAGATCGGCATAAGATTAATGTCCTTGTTCACGGACACATACCATTCCTCGCTGATTCGGTGATCCAGGCAGCAGAAGCTTATAACAGCAGTTCACATTCAGGTCCGGATATCAATGTGCTCGGCATGTGCTGTACTGGCATGGAAGTGCTCATGCGAAACGGTTTGGATTTTGCCGGAGATATACTGCAACAGGAGCTTGCGATAGCAACAGGGGCGGTCGAATTGATAATAATAGATATCCAGTGCACCCAACCCGGGATGGTGGCGGCTGTCACCGCTAGTGGCATGCATACGAAAATTGTGACCACGGACCCAATGTCAAAAATTGAGGGGACAGAATACATCGAATTCAAGGCAGAAAATGCAGCTACCATTGCGAGCGACCTCATAGATATGGCCGTTTCTAACTACGGTAATAGGGCTCATCGTAGGGTTTACATTCCAAAAGACAAACCCAGTGAAATGATGGGTGGCTTTTCTACAGAGGCGATCCTTGCAGCCCTAGATCCGCTGAAACCGGGAGATCCTGTGAGAGCGCTTGTTGATCAGATAGTAGCGGGGAACATTCGTGGAATAGCCGCGGTAATAGGATGTGACACCCCAAGAGACACCTATGGCTACAGAACGGTAGAGTTGATAAAAGAGCTGATCAAGAATAATGTATTGGTTGTTCTTACCGGATGTGTAGCCACGTTAGCCTCTTATCATGGTTTACTGAAACCTGATCCCACGTACCCCGGAGTTGGAGAGAGTTTGGCTGCTGTTATGGGTGCCATAGCAAAAGCAAATGGTCTGGAGGCCATCCCGCCTTGCCTCTTCATGGGAGCCTGCGTTGATAACTCCAGAATAGAAGAGGTGGTGAATGCGGTAGCAAATAAAGTTGGCGTGCGCATAGATCAACTTCCCATAGCAGGCTCCGCACCGGAATATATCGCAGAGAAAGCGGTTCCCATGGGGTTCTGGACGGTAGCTTTGGGAATCTTTACTCATTTGGGCGACCCGCCAAATGTGGGGGCCAGCGCAAGAGTGGTCAAGTGGCTGACAGGAGATGTAGGAGAAGGAGGTGCACAGGATATTTTCGGCGGCAGGTTCTATGTTGAACCAGATCCATATGTGGCAGCTGCAAAATTGATTGAAGTCATCGAAGAAAAGCGCACTGCTCTGGGTATCTAACAACTTAACCTTTCTTTATGGGCAACAAAATCCCCTGTCTGGTTTTTGCGGGGCTCTTTGAGTTGGCAATCGTGGCTCTGGCGGAGTCAAAACCGCCAGAGCCATCATCACTTATGTTTCAATAGAGATATTTTTGAGAAGGTCTTGAATAACAGTCTCCAGACTGCCTTGGACGTTCTCGGAGGACCGATAAAACATCACCATTGAGATCCAGCATTATGAAATTGGCCATTAGCGGAAAAGGTGGGGTGGGGAAAACGACTTTTGCCGCCCTGTTGATCAAGGCATTGAGTGAAGAAGGCAAGCGGGTTTTAGCCATAGACGCCGATCCCGATGCCAATCTGGCAGCGGCCCTGGGCATCCCCGATCCCGAATCCATCGTCCCCATTTCCGATATGAAGGATTTGATTGAGGAACGGACAGGGGCCAGGGTTGGATCGGTCGGAGCATTTTTCAAGCTGAACCCCATGGTGGACGATCTGCCGGAGAAATGTTCCGTCGAGGTGGACCACATCAAGTTCATGAGGCTGGGTGGGGTGAAAAAGGGCGGGGGTGGATGTATCTGTCCCGAAAGCTCTTTATTAAAAGCCCTGGTTGCTCACATTCTTTTGGCACGAGACGAAGTGGTGGTCATGGACATGGAGGCGGGAATCGAGCACCTGGGCCGTAGTACAGCTTCTGCCATGGACAAGCTGATAGTGGTGGTAGAACCTGGGCGAAGAAGCGTGGAAACGGCTCACAATATTAAGAGGCTGGCTGCGGAGATCGGCCTTACCAGAATCTTTATGGTGGGAAACAAAATCCGGGGAGAGGCGGATCAAGAATTCCTCGAGAAGTACGTAACCGGCTTTAACTGGCTCGGTTTTCTATCCTACGATGAAGAAATCATCGAGGCTGACTTGAGTGGGGAATGTCCCTACGATAGAAACACGCCGGCCAAGGAAGTGGTGAGGGAGATAGTTCATTCATTCATAAAAGGAAAACATTCGCACAAGCATTCCCATTAACTTGAGGGAAGCATCCGGACAAACGAATGGAAAGACCAGAAAGGTGATAAGGGAAAAACCACACAGATTACGGCTTAGAGCAGCAACTGCTTGGATTCTAGGCTAAAGCGGAACCGCTCTCGGATGAAAGTTTTGGCCCCGAACTCCAAGCAGGATCTAGCGGGCCAACTGAGGATGACCTCCGGTTTTAGGAACTCTCAGACAGGGGTAAGGAAGACCGTGCCTCTAAGCTTTCTTATCCTCCTCCAACTTATTTGGTTCTTGAGGCTCAGGTTTTTCTTCTGAGTCTCCAGAGATGGCTCGCTTGAAGTTCTTGATCCCCTTTCCAATACCGCTTCCGATCCCAGGAATTTTGCCGGCCCCGAAAATGATGAGAATGATAACCAGAATTATGATTAGCTCTGGCGTGCCTATTCCGAACATTTAGTCACCCCCCTTCTTCTTGCCGTTTAAAGGATGCAGCAGGCTGCGTGATTGAGCCACGAAATAGGTATGTGGTATTAACGTAGGACGAAACCTATGGAGATTCACAAGGAATACGCCTTCAACGACTACCCATCCCCAGTCCCTGTGGATTGTTCCTCTCTTCTTTACTAAGTCATACTGCCAATTTAATTTACATCAAGCCCTTTCGCATGTATAGCAGCTTTACGTGTCCTGGCTTTTACTCGATTAAATGACCTGTTCCGCAAGTCTTATTCAACGAATATTGTGTAGGCAGATCAATAGGTTGCGACCCTTCACCGCTGAGCAAATGCCTATTTTTCTCATCGTGGCACAATATTCGCTCCATTGACTTCTGAGGAAAACAGAGACACAAAAGGAAGTCTCCCAATGGATAACCAGCAACGACAAGGGCCAGGTCTACCGATCTCTGGAGGCGCAGTCGTAATTGCATTCATTATTGGGAGTTTGTTTGTGCAACAACTGGCCTTCAAAGGTTCTCGTCCCAGGGTTCCCGGACATGGCGTAAGTACGTCTGCCAGCCTGGAAGATGTTCAAGCGCGGCTGTGGGAGGATCCATTTGCAGCAGTACGAAGACACCGGACAGATTCTAAAGACGCTCGCCATAAGATCGAATCCCTCGCCGAACAGATCGTAAGAAAAAAGACGGAAGAGGTGATTGTCTTAGGCGTTATGGTATTTGGCGGGCCGTATGCGAAGAACGCTGAGCGTCGGATAAGGAGCAGGCATGCCACGCTGTCTGCCCTGAGCGCTCTTGATTTCGTTCCCGATAATGCCGAGCACTTAGGCTACATCAAGACTGACCAGGATAAGGGTAATGCGACCAAAGAAGGGCTGCCGGAAATTGTGCCCTATGAATGGTTTGTCCCTGGATTTGACTCCAAGCACAAGCTTAAACGCACGATCCTGATTCTGTGGCTGGATGACGATGCCTTCTATCCAACACCGTTAGCAAAGATAAGCAAACTGAAGAGCAGGTTGCAAGGCGAGGTGAAAGATCCGCATGAAAAATCTGATAAGTCTGAAGGGCCAAAAACTACGTTTAAGATCCTTGGACCTGCCGGTTCTACAAATCTCCGTGCCATGGTGGATGAAATCCTGCAATCAGACAGCGGGTGGGAGACGTTGAAAGGGGTCCAGATATTTTCCCCGTCAGCGACTGCTGAGGACGAGCTATTGCTCGAAAAATGTGATCGTTGCTATTCCTCCAACATCACTGATTTTTTTGCGGACAATGTTAAGTCTGTGACGTTTTTGCGCACCATTGGCACTGATAACGTGCTAACCGATGCCCTGGTTGATGAATTGGCGCGTCGTGGCGCAGACCCACGGGATAGTCGTAGTCACATCGCATTGATCTCTGAATGGGACACTTTCTATGGACGGGCCTTGCCGCGCACGTTTATCAGAAGTGTTAGTAGCGATAACAAGACAAAGGAGATTGACCGAATTCACCGGTTTAGCTATCTGCGTGGTATAGACGGGCAATTGCCGGGTGACTTGCACTCTGATGCCTCTGGTTCTGTTTCATC
>JADFWI010000308.1 GCA_015222985.1 Pseudomonadota bacterium
AAGGTATTGGAAAAGCGATGGAGACCGGTGAACTGGCCGCAAAGATTATCCATGACGCCCTCTCCCACGAAAAGACTGATGTGCTTCGTCGTTTCAAAGAAGCACTCGACTTGACGCTACGTCCCAAATACGTTGGCTATGTCACGGCCGAGCGATGTATGGCTAATCCCTGGTTGAACGATTTCATAGCCAGCCGCGTGCTGAAAAGCAGCTACCTGAGGCAGGCAGTCCTCGATATGACTGTGCGCGAGCTTGACCCACGCAAGGCCTTCTCCCTTGGGGGCATAATGAAATCTCTATTGCCAATTCAGTCAGGAGCTACATAGGATTTCCGCAAAATGCCTTGAGTCTCTTCATGAAAGCCTTCTTGGTGGCTTTCGAGCGTTGAGAGGGCCTCTTTCACCTTTGCATCATGGGGTCCTAAGACTAAAGCCTTGAGGAGATAAAACCTGGCTGTCTCATTGTCTCCTTGCAACAAATGAAGAAAACCCAAATTTCTGTATCCTTTTGGAAGTCCCGGACTCAAAGAGATGACCTTCTTGAAATCTTCAAGCGCTTCCTTATGTTTTCCGAGAATAGAATAGGCCTTGCCCCTTATGTTGTAAGCAGGACTGAAATTGGGGGCCATGGCTATAGACTTGTCCGATTCCGCGACGGACTCTTCATATGCTCCCTCTTCAAAAAGCCGATGGCCACCCATTTGATAGTGGATCTTGGTCGCCTGCTGCCATTGATCCACACCAATGATTTCACCCCTGTAGTAAAAGTTCGTCAGAAAGAACAATACTGCCAGAAAGATCATAGACACAGCGGCGGTTCTTAGCCTTCTTTCCACCACCATCTCCTTTAAGATAAAGAGGGCTTGTCCTGCAAAGAGACACAGGTAGGGCACGGCCGGAGTCCGATATCTTGATTGAACCAGGAAAATCATACCGGATAAAACATAGATAAACACAACCCCGTAAACCAAATACAGCTTTCTGAAATCCCTGAATGAAAGCATCATACCCAAAAGGCCGAGCGAGGCAATGACACCGTATCTGATAAAGGGCAATGATCGAGATGCCTTATACTCCTTATAGGCCGATGCAATATAGTGCATTTCGTAATCGTTAAAGAAATAAAAGAGCTTTTTGACTTCCAGAGTCACATAGGAAGCCGGATCACTCAGGATGTCGCTAAGAGCCCGCCTTGCCCAGAACTTGGACGACTCAGAAGGAGAAAGCTTTTTCCCGGCATGTTTCTCCGCTGTCTTCCGGTACAACACATGTGCATAATCCGGCTCGCAAGCCCCTTCTTCGGCAAAACCTTCATCCGGGAGCCCGGTTCCTTCCAAGGCTGTGGCGCCCTTGCCATTTCCGTGAAAAAACACCTTGCCTGCATCTGCTGTCACCAGAACAAAGTCGTGAAGTTTGATATAGTTTCTAGCAGTAACACTCATCATGATAACCAGGGCAGCGCCACAAAACACCAAGGCATAAGAGAGTCTCTTTCTAAGAGCCGAATTCCTGTGCGTAGAAAAAATGAGCCAAACCGTTCCTAAAGGCAGAAATAGCAGGAAGTTGGGTTTTGTTATGATAGAAAGGCCGGCAAAAACCCCGGCAAGCAAGGGCATAACCCAACGCCGACCCAGAGGACCAAAATCCTCCCTCACACGCAGGAGGAAATAGACAGTCAGAAGATTAAACGATAGGACAAAGACCGTCGGTTCAAGCGTCGATTCAAGTATGATCAAATT
>JADFWI010000038.1 GCA_015222985.1 Pseudomonadota bacterium
AGATTCCTGAGCCGGTCCGGAAAAAGCCGGTAGTTGAGACTCATCATTTCAGAAGTCAACATCTCCCAGGACAATTCACATAAAAAATAAAGCTTATCCGCCATTGAAGTAAAAGTTCGCTCCTCCTTGATGTCCCTTTCCAGCTTTGCCCTTGTTGCATAAAAATAGATCCTTGAGAGATCCATAGGCCTCTCCGCCTCTATATCCGGCAGGGCCTCCACAAGAAAGTCCAGCATTACAGGACGGCCGGCAAGATCAAGCAGCTCTTGATGGCTCATGATAAGATCAACAGTCTTTTGGTCGGTTCTTTTTAAAAGGGCGTCGCGGATCTGGTCCTTATCAAATTGCTCCAGTTCCAGGATCTCAAACTGGGGCGGATCGCCGCTCAGGTATCTTGTGGAGGCTTTCAACTTTGCGTTGAGCAGGTCTCTTCCCTCTTTGGCATTGGGAAAGTGCTCAGTGCGGCACGTCAGCACGGCCTTTGCTCCGGGAACCACGACCCTTGCCAGTTCCCAGAAATTGTTGATCATTTTTTGACGGTCAAGCTTGTCGGCCATTTCATCAAAACCGTCAAAAATCAGAAGCAGCCTTCCCATGCGGTTCAGTTGCTCAAATGCAGAATATCCGGGAAGCGGTATCTCGTGTTTGCGAAAGAAAAAATCGGAAAAAAGGGATTCACTGTTCAGGGCCTTTGAATAATCACGGAGCTGTATTACAAGCGGCAGACGGGGGCGTTTCAGCCCTTTCTCTTTTGCCTCAATGTACTTCTCCATTACCTGCCAGGCATAATGATGGGTGAACCAGGTCTTTCCGGTGCCGAATTCACCCAGAATGGAAATATGTTCCTTGCAGGGATCCTCAAGCCACCTGTCAATGTAACCCTCTATCCATCCTTCCTCTTTGCCGTAACGTTCTTCACCTGTCCTTTCTCCGGTTGTCTGATCGATTATTTCCCGTTTACACGCCAATGGCACATAATCAGCATCAATACGCCGTTCTTTTACAAAGGACTCAAGCCAGTTGAAATACCTGCTGAAATCCGCTTGTTCATCAAGCAGTTCATCAAAAGTATAGCAGAAGACTTTATCATTATTTTCCGCTAATTCCTTTGCAGACCTGGATGTTCTATGAGCGGCGATGAGCCATCCTTCTTCAGTTTGGTGTTGCTTTACAGCCGCTTCAACCCTTTTTATGTCCTCAGGTTCAGCCTGGTTTTCAATGAACCTTACAAGGATGCTGTCAAATCCGCGCCGCGCCGGAATTCTTATAATCCATTCACAATACTCATCAGTGCAGATGTCATGGCCTCCAAAGCTATACCCCAGGGTCCGAAACCAGTTCTTCAATTGTTCAGGACGCCCGCCCTGTATCATTTCAAGCTGCTTGGCCCGGATCATATTCAGATCACATTCTTTTATCACCTGTAGGATCTCGTCAAGCTTATGTTCCCTCCTGACCTCAGCCGGGGTCCGGGTGCGGTCCACCATCTCATTAAATACAAGGGTGAACCTGGCGAATTCAAGACGCGGATCAATATCTTCGTCACGTAAATCGTCTCCGATCCTGTTCCATTCAATTAGGGTTGCAGCCTCATTATGCAGGATCGCTAGGTCATTATTATTAAAAGAATTTTTAAAGGCCTCACGGATATCTTCATGCTTGAAGAAATCAAGAATAGATTTTGGCTGTTCAACACCGTATTCAACCAATGCATGGGCATATACGGAATCAAAATCCCGCTCTGGTTTACCGGGCTTGAGCCCGAAGGCCTTTAAAATCTTCATGACCTTATGATTCCTGGGCATGGAGGCCCATGCTTTCCCGGCCGCCATTTCTCCAATTTTACCAATGATATTTGTGATTAACCCTTCAAGAATTACCATTTTTACATCTCCGAGAGCTCGACACCTCGTCTCATATTTTTTCTTCTTTCGACTTAATCAGACTCATGGAATCAACTCCTGGCCCTTCACTACGATCCGGTCGCTCATACGCCGCCGGCTCCGCTTTGGCGGCTATTCGCTCCCTTCTCTTCGCTGCGGGCCGAAGGCCAAGGGTCCAAGGGCTCAAGAGCCAAGGGAAACAGACCTGGAGAGGCGAAAGCCAAGATTGCTGAAGCGGCGGACGGGCTGGTAGCCGCAACGAACCGCCGACCGGCAGAAGCACGCATCGAAGTCCCAACCGCCACCGCTGAACACCCGGGAAGAACCTCCTTTTTTATATAAATCCATGTTCCACTCCCAGACGTTGCCTGACATATCAAGATGACCGCCCGGCGCTGCGCCGGCCGGATAGATCCCCACCGGGGTCGGGGCGCCGACATTTCCATCAAAATTCAACAGTTCCGGATTAGGCTCAGCATTCCCCCATGGATATTCGCCTTTGGGATTTGTGGCCGCCTTTCCCCATTCATTTTTCTCAGGCAGACGATAGGAAAGATTGGTCCGCATTGCTAGCCAGTTGCAGTATGCCGCGACCTCGTACCAGGAAACCCCTATCACCGGCCGGTTCTGATACTCGATCTGTCCATAATACCATCTCATGGGTTCGGTCCAGCCTTCATTCTCTTTAATATTCCACCACTCTTCTTCCCAGTATTGACGGTCTCTGTACCCGTTGTTTTCAATAAAGCAATTATATTCCGCCACGGTCACCGGATACCTGCCCAGGAGAACTCCCTCCATTCCCGGAACAGGAAGCATCTCAGGGGCAAGCAGGTCAATCCGCGGATCACCTGCCTGGCCCAGGGCCTCTGCCGCGGCTATGCGCTGTTCAACCGGAACACGGGAGGCGCCGTCAAGAGTGAAGATGTCCATCACCCGGTCCCTGGCCTTTTCCCAGCCAAGCCGCGCGGGCGGCTGATAGTCGAAAACAGTCAGGATGCGCAGGATCCTGCCGAGCACTCCTACGGCACGGGCAAGGGAAGTCAGACTTCCGTCCGCTGTAGTACCCAGGACCAGCTCCACAAGGAGATTCAACCGTCTGCGTCCGGTCCAGGC
>JADFWI010000309.1 GCA_015222985.1 Pseudomonadota bacterium
CAACGAGCCCCTCTATCTTGGGGGAGGGGAACAATAAGTCAGCTGACAGAAAGGAGACAATTGCGCAAGAAATAAGCCCCATGGTCATATGAAAGGGATCAAACTTGCCCGAAAGCAATACCCAGAGGACAAACATGATGAGAAAGGTAAGCACAAAAGGATAAAAAAAGATGCGCCTGCTTCGCGCAGGCCGAACAGGGGCCGCATCCTCGCTTGGACTCGGGGAGCCCTGATGGTTGGGATTTCCGGGGTCCGGTGTATTCAACAACCAATCCCTCCTTAATCTGGGTAATCGTCTACAAAAACATTGGACAGAAGAAACGACAATACTGAAGTCACTTCCGTTGTATATTGATTGCTCAGCTTAATTTTACCCAGGCGCAGTAACTTCCTTCAACCTTCCAGCAAGTCATGTGCCAAGACCCAAGAGGCCCTTGACTTATTTGCCAACACCTTGATTTCAAGGGAATTATGTCTTGACATTCAGGAAACGAGATCTATTTCGGCGTTCTGATATCAGCAGATTTATGCCGTTAGCATGACAAATGGACATTTATCGCCATTTTTCTGCCGCTCTACTATCGAAACCCAAGGCAGCAATCCCCATAGGCACTGCGACAAGAAAACGTGTTTCACCGTCTTTCTGAGACAAACGTCTGATCTGCGGAAGGTATGGAACAGGCACGTAGCTTCTGGCATGCATCATGCAGTAGAGGTGCAATCGTGTGTCTCTCTCCCATGAATCCTGACTTAGGTGAAAGAGCTTGAAAGGAACCAAGACATGAAGCCAAGGCTCTTACTTGTTGATGACGAAGAAATGTTTCTCGAATATCTGTCCAAGCGACTGAGAAACCTGCGCTACGACGTGACAACGTCTTTGACCGGCGAAGAGGTCCTTGAAAAGATAGGACAATGCGATTTCGATGTCGTCATACTCGACGTGCTCATGCCAGGTATTGATGGACTGGAAACACTTGTCGAAATAAAAAAAATGAAGCCCCTGACTGAGGTCATCATGCTAACCGGCCATGCTTCCCTGGAATCAGGCATAAACGGGATGAGAATGGGCGCCTTCGATTATCTGAGGAAGCCCTTTGACACAGACGAACTAGTCTCCAAAATTAACGCGGCTTATGAGAGAAAGGTCGAACAGGAAGAACGTATCCGCCTGGCAAGCAAACGTTACAACCTTAAGTCATAAAAAGTCATAAAGTGTTTGATGATCACTGAGCCGGAATCTGAACCGTAAAGGTCGTTCCGACCCCTACCGTGGTCTCAAATGACAGTTCTCCTCCGAGATTCCGAACAATGTTCTGGCATATGGGAAGCCCTAACCCGGTCCCCTTCCCAGGAGGCTTGGTAGTATAAAAGAGTTCAAAAACCTTGTCCTGATGTTCTTCGGGGATGCCCCCCCCGTTGTCTTCAATGCTTACCTCGATCTGTGAGTCTCTCTTGAGCGTCCGTATCTCAATGCGCCCGTTTTCCCCGCCTTTGGCTACTACAGCATGAATTGCATTGGCGACGATGTTCACAAAGACCTGCTCCAACAATCTCGCGTCCGAGACCACGGGCAGGGGTCCTTCGACAAAATTCATGTCGATTTCGATGCTGGTATACTTCACTTCGGACTTGAGGAGATCGACAGTCTCTTTGAGTGTTTCGTGGAGGTCAAACTCTTTTTTGGCAAGATCTGAATCGCGAACAAAGCCGAGAAGCTTATGCGTGATGTTCCGACAGCGCAGGGTCTGAGCCTTGATCTTCGTTACGACCCCTTCCAGTTCTTCGCGATCATCGGGGCTAAGGCCCTTGGCATCGGCAATGACTTCCGCTGCCCAACCCGAGGCCTCATTAATAACTGCCACTGGATTGTTGATCTCATGGGCCACACCAGCGGCTATCCGGCCTATCTCTGCCAGCCTGTCAACCTGGATAAGGTCTTCCTGGAGCTTTTTCTGCCGGGTAATATCCTGGCATATTCCAACCGACCCCACCCTTTGGCCTTCCCGGTTGGTCAGGTCCATCAAAGAAACATTACAATAGACAGCTTCCCCTCCTTTATGTCGAAAGGCAACGTCCAGGGCTACGGCGCAACCCTCTTGCTGGCAGCCTGCGATGACAGATGCGAACGACTCCGGGTCTTCGGCCAAGTCACTGATAGGTCGGCCAAACACCTCCTCCAGGGAATAACCCAGTACCTTTACGCCTCCCTTGCTAAAAGAGACCAGAACCCCCTCCGCGTCTGTCGCAAAAATCAACTCAGTGGAGTTCTGCAAGATACACTGAAGATATGCCCTGGTCTGGTGTAACTCGATCTTGTGGCTTTGCAGCTCACGGGCAACCTTTTTGAGATCGGCCGACAGTGAGCTATTCGATTCCATAGATCTTCTGCAGCTTACCGATCGCCTTTCTTATCCCGTGTGCACCCAGCCCTGACGCTTGTATCTTCTCCACTTCTTCTCGAAACTTCGTACTCTGCAACTCCATCTTTTTCTTGTAGGCATCCTTGATAGCAGCCACAAGCTGGTCGTAGTCAACAGGCTTGAGGAGATACTGAAAAGCCTCCTGCTGGCCACTTTCTAACGCCGATTGTATGGAACCGTGGCCTGTGAGCACGATGCACTGAAGCAAGGGCTGGATCTCCTTAAGCTTCTCTTGAGTCTCCACTCCATCCATCCCGGGCATCTTGAGATCCACAACGGCCACATCAAATGGCTCCTCCTTTGCCACGTTGATAGCCGCTTCTCCGGAAAAGGCGGCTTTTACCGTGTACCCCTGTTTCAAGAGCCGCTTGGACAGGAACTCAAGCAGAGTTTCCTCATCATCTACCAAAAGAATTCGAATGTTTTCCTGGTCGCTCATGGGTTTCTCCTTTGGGTTGGTATTAGGCCTTCATGTAGTCCTAATTGATCGGCCTAAATAGTATTTTCTTGCCGAATTGTCAAGAAAATTCACCAACCCCTGCCACCCGGATCCTCACCCTGCTCCACCCTCTGATTCCGTTGCCGCAAGGACCTCCTTAAAGAGATCCTCCTTAAGAAGGATCCCAACGACATCTTCCCCCTCTACCACGGGGAGCCAGTCGAACTTCCCAGAATTCATTAAGTGGACAGCCTCCATAAGGGTACCGCTTTGGTGTATGACCCGTGTAACAGGTGACATGATTTCGCTGCTCGTCCTTTCAAACAAGGACTCACACTCCTGGTAGAACTGTCCCTGCCAGAAGATCGGGAGCTCTTCCATGGACCCCGCAGAGGGTTCCATACGACCAAGGACTTCATCAACCGAAACCACGCCCAGGATCTCTTCCTTATCTCCCACCTTGTCAACCACCAACAAGAACCGGGGAACCTTACCCCG
>JADFWI010000310.1 GCA_015222985.1 Pseudomonadota bacterium
ACGAAGAACGGTTGCTCGGCGCGTGGCCTGTTGATTCTAAAGGGGACGTACTTTCAGTGTTGCCAGATGTCCGGATAGCTCGTTTCACTCCAAAGGGCTTTACTGAGTCTGTAGGATTCATCTGGTCGGAAGATCGCAAACTTGTTGTCTGTGTCGATGGATACCTTTTAACAAACAAAGTTGGGGCCCACGCTGGTCTCAACGGACACCTTCAGGCCTTTGCAAACACGTGCCGCAAAGAGGGATATGCTGCAGGATTACACTCGATCATAGCTGGAGCTTTCAATCTGATTGTTGTTGATCTCGCTGGTCCAAGTTGCTATGTGACTACTGACCATACAGGGTCCCTGCCATTGTACTATAGCAAGCTTGATGATGGCTGTCTGATCTCCTCTAATCCTGTTGCACTCGCATCAACCGGATTGATAAATGCCGAAATAGATATGACTGCGTGTGCTGAATGGGCATACATTGGGCATACGATTGGCGACCGGTTTATGCTCCGAGGCATTAAGATTATTCCTCCGTTTACTTCATTCCGGTGGGACAGTACAAATGCTCAAGGGCGGCTTGAAGTAAACGCCAATAGCCCATGGGATATACTTCCCACAGATACGGCACCTTCAGTCGACCAACTGGCCGACAGTTTTCTTAAGGCCTGTAGGCGTATAAGCATGATTGACTCACGACCGGCACATCTCCAGAGTGCGGGCAAAGATTCTCGATTTATCCTGGCCTCATGGCCGGAAGGATATAATCCTCCATGTTACACATACGGGGATCCTGAATCTCTTGAGGTTCATATCGCACGCTCGGTTGCAAAAGAACGTGGTTCAAAATGGATTCACGTCTGGCTGGATGGTGATGACGTTGCCCTGAATATCCTTAATATGTTTAACACCAGCGGATTGATTGTATGGCCTGACCGGTATTTTGCCGGCAGGCAGATGCAAAGTGACGGCTACACAGGGGTACCGGATGGGTACTGCGGCGGGTTCATGATACACATGACCGGTTACGGCTGCGACCGCTACTTTTCCCTGCTTTCAAGGATTAGTCGATTTCTAACGGTGCTGGTCGACCAAAAGGTATCATCTATCGGCCTTGATCAAATTACTGAGGCATTATACAAGGACATTCTTGAAGTACATGACGAGCATACCCTTCGTGAGTTCATTTCTTCCGACTTTGTGGCAGAACTCAGAGAACAGAGGCCTAACATACTGCAAGACATTCATAGCGAAATCAGTCGTCTCGTTCCGGCCAACGACTCCTTGGCAATTCTTTGGCGCAACTTTATGACAGCCAATCGCGGTGCTCATGCAATTGCGCAGCAAGGGGTCATGTGTCGCTCGTTTGTGAATGTTTACTATCCGTTTTCAGGCGACCTTGATTATCTCTGCCTCCAGATGCGGGTCAAACCTGAGATTGCCGCCTATGACCGGCACTTTATTAACATCTATCGTCGACGTTTTCCGAAATATGCTGACCTGCTGTATGGAGATTCTCTCTTGCCACTGCGCAGCTCTCCTTTGCGCCACAAATTATCCTCAATGATCATCTCCAAGGGCTGGTCCATTCCGTTCGTAACCGGCAATGCCAGAGGTCGGGAACGTGACGCCAATAGCTGGGGGGCTTGGCTCCGGCAAAGCCCACGTCTCAGGGAAACGGCGGCCGGGTTCCTTCGCGAGGGAGGCATTCTTGACGAAAAGAGCAGCGCTGCTGCATTTGAAGCTATCGCCTCCGGTACAAGAAAGGGGGGTGGCAAGTTGTTTCATCTTGCAAGTATAGGGAAATGGATATCTTTGTCCGGCAAACCACCTTTAACAAGATGATGTCTGGCAGTCAGTTGGCCGGTTCGCAGAGGTGCTGTTCGCCTGTTACCTGTCGGACGTTTCTGACTATAGCACTGCGCCGGCGTGGCTTATACGCTGATGGGGGGTTTATTCAGAAGTAATAGCAGATGTCACCGTCCCCGAGCGACAGATACCAGTTGCGGTCCTCCGCAAAAAGCTCATCCGGAAGGTCTGTGTTGTTCTTATAGGTAACTGGGGAAAAGCATGAATGACGTGCCATAAAACCATGACGTTTGAATAATGCCTCCCATTCTCCTACCGAGGTCTTTGCTGTAATATAGTCCGCTCCGCCTCTTGCAGCGCGTCGAATTATTTCTCCCAGCAAATGTTGGAAGGCGGCCGTTTCCCCCTTTGGCACAAAAAGCTCCAAGATTGCGACAAAACGAAGCCCATCTTCATCGACATGGTTGTGGATTACAGCAAATCCAAGCAGCTCATCTCCTGAAAAAAGACCGTGTGACTCTACACCGCTGAATGGATAGTTCACATAGCGCCAGTTAAGATACGACGCATCCCGCACTACCAAAATGGAATACTCTTTGGACACACGCTCCCAGAAATCATCAAACCGCTGGTCAAACCGGTGGATACTCTGTATCCCTGCATTGGGCACTCTCGAAAACGACTGAAACGCACGCCTGATCCCAAGCAGCCAGTCCAGCGGTTTTCCAGCGACAATGCTACTCATGCCGGCCAGCGTTTGCCCGACCGCTCCAGCTTTGCCGGCGACCATTCTTCTTACGAAGCCACCTGCTTTCATGGGCTTCAGAAGGCTCCTTCGACCGCTCGAGACCTCCCTTCCCCCGAGTGACAGGGTAATCCTATTGGCCTGTTCATTAGCTGACGTCGAGATAGGAAGCGGCGATATCTCTTTGCTGAGCGCTTTCAGCTTTATCTTCATCCCGGCCGAGCGGGCGGATGGATCGACGACAAAGTCACAACTGCAAGCAGCACAATACCGGCGCTCGCCCACCTTCACGCGCATAGGGGTGAAACCGTGGACCGCCACAATCCGCCCACCCTTCTCGGCCACCAGAAAGCAAGGCATCTCCGGGATTCGGGCAGGGTTGGCGTCGTAGCGCCAACGCCATAACCTTGTGCGCTGTTCGATCCCTTTGGGTTCGAATGCCCGGTCCAGGAGTGAAGTGATAGCTGGAAAATCTGCAGATGTGGCATGCCTAAGACTCAGTTTGCGCTTTTTCACGAATTCAATCTCTCTTTGAGAAATATCCGTTTGGTCTTGCCGGTATCAGTTCGGGGGATTTCATTGATAAACAGGATTTTCTTGGGGACTTTGTAAATCTCTAGCCGGGATTTACAGAAGCGGCGAAGCTCGAGCTCAAGTCTCTTGTCCGGATCGCCGTCAACGACAACAAAGGCCACTACACTCTCACCAGTCAGTTCGTCGGGAGAGCCCACCACCGCGCAGTCTTTTACCCGTGCATGCTCCTTAAGAACAGATTCAACCTCGGCCGGGGTAAGTTTCAGACCATCAATGTTGATTTGTTCTTTTAATCGCCCTTTCCAGGTTAGGAACCCGTCTGCGTCCATAACGCCAAGATCGCCGCTCTTAAACCAGCCTTTCTCAAAGTATGGAC
>JADFWI010000311.1 GCA_015222985.1 Pseudomonadota bacterium
AGAAAAGAAGATTTTCATTAAATGTGGGCTAAGTTCGGGTTATTACTGAAGCCCTGTAGAGAAGACTGTTTTCACCTCTTTTATCTCCCTTTGGACCTTTGCTCTGTCCCAGCCCAGCTCTGCGGCCATGATGGCTGCGGATGTTTTGAGACATTCCTCTCCAGGATTGCCTGCTGAGCCAAGATCAGTGCGTCGAAAGATCACATCAGATAATTTTTGAGCCATCTCTTCTCGAACTCCATGAACAACTTCGGCTTCGAGGACTTCCGATGAGTTGGGCACGGTTTGGCCCCAATCCGGATTTTCGTTAACATACTTCAACACACGATGACATTCAGACCCGTAACTGTACACCAGATGTCGCACGATCTCTTCAGTCAAGCCATAGGGTTTATTCTTGATCTCCTGCCTCATAAACTCCTCGAAACGATTGATACGCCCCCCGTGAACAGGGGTTACTGCGGTTATGCACATAGGTAGTTTCTTCCCAAGCTTTTTAAATATGAGATCAACTGCCTTTTGGGCTATATGTCTGGATTCAGTATATTTTACGCCCATAACACTGACCAGTCCATCAATCCCATCGCCCTTCTTGTGATCATAGATCCGATAATGTTTGGCAAGTGCAACGTCTCCCGTGTTGCTATTATCTCCAGCCATGGGAAGAAGGCCTCCGTGAAAGAAGGAAACATCTTCCCGTTTGAGGGCTACAGCCGGGTAAGCCTCATTAATCTGGTCGATAAAGCATAGGATGTCCTCTTCGGTTACTTTGAAATCATCCGGAGCGCCATGGTAAGGCAAATATGAAGTTCCGATCAAAGAATGATTACGCCACGGAGTAATGAAAAAAAGGCGGGAGTCCTTGCTTGGCATGCCAACAGCGTATTCTTCGACAATAGGACGGGTGACAAGATTGATGGCTTTCGATAGAGGCATCTTATCCTTGTGACTGCCGTCCAAAAGGCTCAGTACACGATTAATCCATGGTCCAGTAGTGTTCAACACTATTTTTGCCCTGAGGTCCAGTTCCTCCTCCGTGAGCCTGTCTCTCGCCCTCACTCCAGTGACCTGATTGCCATTCTTGAGAAATCCTTTCACCTCCACATAGTTGGCCACAGAGGCCCCCGCCTTGTCAGCGGATAGAAGAAGAGAGAGAGTGAGACGCTCCGAGTTGTACATCTGACAATCATACCAGATTGCACCTCCAGTGAGGTTTCGCACATCGAAACCAGGGATCAATCGCAGACACTCTTTTTTAGAAACAACCCGGCCTCTGGGAATATATTTTTGCGGATCCTCCAGGCAGTTTCGATCGAAACCAACGAGATCGTTTATCATCAGGGCCAGGGATAGAAGTTCTTTGCCGTGCATGAAATGCCCGTAAGTGGGCATTAGACAGGGAAAGGGGTGCACCAAGTGTGGTGCCATCCGCATAAAAATTCTTCTCTCTCTAATCGATTGGCGCATGCGGCGGAAGTCAGCGTTCTGGAGGTATCGCAGCCCACCATGGATTATTTTCAGGCTGTTAGCGGAAGTGGCTGCGCCAAAATCTCCCTTGTCAATGAGGACCACAGAAAGGCCACGCAGAGCTGCATCCCAGGCGGCACAGGCCCCATTAATACCACCGCCGATGATGAGTAAATCATAGGTGGTTTCAGCAAGATTATTCAGGTCGCGTTTCATCTGATTGAATAGGACTTTGACAGAGAGATTCCTGAAAAATGATTCCGGGCAGTACTCGATCTCACGAATGTTCGTCCTACATCCATTCTTGCTTATACCGCCATTTCACGATCTGCGCTGTCAATTGGTTGCGGAAAAAACGATACGGATTCTCAAGGTTCCCATATGCCTGAAACCGTGTTTTCGGGTCCAGAAGCATGCGTTTGAGATCCCTTGCCGGATGTTCACGACTTATGGTTCCATGGATCGAAAGCCCAAAACATCCCACACGCTGAGATTCGGAAAGAAACGGGAGGGAGTCACTCCCAGGAAGTACCCGAATTCCTTTTTTTTCGGCAAACTCAAACAGAGATGGGCGTGGCAAAAAAACAGGACGTCCACTATTGTCCCCGAGAAACAGAATAGAGTCTTTTCCCTTTCTCAGAATATTCTCTAAGATTGCTCCTCTCTTTCCCATCCATTTGCC
>JADFWI010000312.1 GCA_015222985.1 Pseudomonadota bacterium
GTATTTCCCACGGGGGAAGGGACTTTCCGGCAAGGCTATTGACTCTGCCTGGTCAGAGATGACATCTGAGCTTGCTGATATTGTCTCAAGATCAATTTGTGAGGAAAGTCCGGACTTGAAAGGTAGCCGAGGTTTGTATCCAAAAACCTCTCCTTTAGCCCTTTCAACACTTCATCTTTTTCGGTTTTGGCAATGAAGTTCCGCGTCTTTTCATGGTGGTAAGTCGCTTTTTCGCCCACTGCCGCCCGGATCGCTTCAAATGGAACATCCGGCGCGTCCTCGCCTTCAAAGTATTCTGGCTTCACCGCGACCTCAATACGAGCTACGAAAGAGACCAGCCACCTGTCTCCGGCCACAGGCTTCGAGCGATCGTACAGCTCAAGGGTCAGACCATTTTTAAGCTTCATCTTGGCAATCAGTTTTTCTTTCATGCTGCAATTTGTGTTTTCGTGGTTTTTTTTGAAATTGAATCAATATAGTCGTCACAGTTCAAAAAGGCTAAGTTGAGAACCTTGCCTCCTGGCTGCCGGCTTCCCAGAAAAAGGTTTCTCGTGTTGTTTCAACTTTGCTTCAATGGCTTCGAGAAAGGGGGAGATGTGCTGAACGGTCTTTTGTCCGAACCGTTGGCGTCTATTTGCATGGGTAAGATAGACCTTTTCCCTGGCCCGGGTAAGGGCCACATAAAACAGCCTTCTCTCTTCCTCCAGACTCCCCTCATCGTCTTGCTTTCTCCGGTAAGGAATCAGGCCGTTTTCACAACCCGCAATGAACACCACAGGAAATTCAAGCCCTTTGGAGGCATGCATGGTCATGAGGGGGACGGTTTCCGCCCGTGGATCATATAGATCTTGCTCTTTCTCAAGGGCAAGGTGGGCAAGAAACTCTGCGGAACGGTCTCCGAAGGACCGCGATAAGGCCAAGAGTGTCCTGATGCTTTCCTCAAAGGTTTTGTCCTTACACATCTCATCCATAATGTTGAACCGGTCCAGTGTGAACTGAATCTGTGTGCATACACTTTGTCCCTTCACCTGTTCTCTGAATCCATTGAGTTCCTGCCCAAAACTCATGAGTCTGGTCCTGGCACGGGCAGCCAGGCCGGGGATCTCGTCTGCCCGATCCAATGCAGTCAAAAAAGAATATCCCGTGGCCTTGCACCAACTCCTAATAGCCTCCACAGTCCTGGAGCCGATGCCTCTTGAAGGAAAGTTGACAATCCGCTCCACGTCAAAGTCCGATGCAACGGATAACCCAACTTTCATGTATGAAATCAGCCCCCTGATCCCTTTTCGGTCCTCCAGCCTTTCATCTCCAACGCTCTGGAATGGAATGCCGGACCTTGCAAAGGCCTCCTTTAAGGCCTTTGCCTGTTCTTTGACACGATACAGCACAGCAAAATCAGAAAAACTCCGCTCCTGTTGGCTGCAAGGGGTATTGACACGGCCGCTGTCCACTGAAAAATGGCTGATCCCGCCAACTTCTTCGTCAATAGTCTTGACGATATATTCGGCTTCGGCCCTCTCTGTGGGAAGCCCCGCAATTGTAAGGGCCTTTACTCCATGAATCCCGGACCAGGCCCCTCTTTCTCCGCTGCTTGAACCGGCCACACTCATGACCTGTCCGGATGCCCGCAAGATCGTTTCCGTAGACCGGTAATTCTGCCTGAGAAAAATCATCTTGGCGTCAGGATAATCCGTCGAGAACCTGTGGAAAAATTTGACATCCGCACCCCTGAATCCATAGATCGCCTGATCCGGATCACCGATTACACACAGATCATGGCCTTCGGGCGCAAGGAGTCGTACGAGACGATATTGGCCGTAGTTGATGTCCTGATACTCGTCGACTGAGACAAAAGAAAACCTTTGCCGGTATTTTTCCGCGATCTCTTCATTCCTCTCAAATAGCCTGACTACGTTGAAAATAAGGTCATCAAAATCAAGCAGCCCGTTTTTCTCAAGGAGTTGCTGGTAGTCGCTGTAGAGAGCTGAAAATTGACTCAAAAAGGCTTCAGGCACATGACCGGCAAGATCGTCTCCAGGAGAAAGCATAAGCTGTTTGACCAGAGAAATAAGGTTCAGGACCCTATTGGGGTCGGCCTTTAACGCGGAAAGGTCGATTAGTGAATCCCTGATAGCGACTTTCACAAACTCCATTCGATCGACTTCACTCAGTACAAAGACCGAATGAGTCAGCCCCAACGAATCCTTTTCATGCAGGATGATATCAAGACACAAGCCGTGAAAGGTCTTGATGGTCATCCTCTTCAAGTCGCCGGGATCTTCAACAAGTCTCCTTAGCCGCTCGGCCATCTCCCGGGCCGCCTTGTTTGTGAAGGTCACGGCAAGTACCTGTTCGGGCCGGGCAATTCCCTTTGAGAGCAGATACTCTATGCGATGAGTCAAGGTCCTGGTTTTGCCCGTTCCGGGCCCTGCAACAATCAGTAGCGGCCCGCCCACGTGTTGCGTTGCCTCCTGCTGAGCCTCGTTCAGGTTGTCGGAAAGATGCTGATGTGCCGGCCAACGGTCCGCTGATGGCGCATCTTCCCGGTCCGGAAAAGGCGCTTGAGTCATAGATCCGGACTGAGAGGTCTTTGTGTCCCGAGCGACCGTTGCATCATGTTCCTCCAAAGGCACAACGTGTCCCTGTCGGGGCGTGGGGAGGCCTTTTTCAAACAAAGAAAGCTGCGGCTTTTTGGCCCGAGACTTCTTTTTGATTCCAGGTGGTATGCTAAAAAGACTTCGTTGCCCCAGGAGGTGTTGGCGTTCTTCCTCTGTAAAGAGTACGACTGTGCCAAACTCGCCATCGTATCCTGGAGCAATCTGAACATTGTTCTCTCTCATTCGCTTGATTGCTTCGGCAAGCAGGGCCGGTCCGTGTTGCTCAAGGGCGTCGAAGGGGGTGCTTCTAAGGATTTCAAACTCCGGCCCGAGCCTTTCAAGAAGGGTTTTATAGGCGTTACCCACCTTTTTGCTCTTTGGCCCCACGCCGAGTACCTCCGATAGTACATCAGTCAAGGGGAGAAGACTCTGGTACGGATGTGCCCCTTGTGGTTTTTCCCCGGCCTTGCGGTCGGCCAGCTCTTCCACACGGTACATGACGCCGATAGTGACCGGCTTGCCGCAGACAGGACAAAGCCCCTTGTTTTGCACGGTCTCAATGGGTGAGAGTCTGGCCCCGCATTTCCGATGGCCGTCAAAATGATACTTTCCCTCCTCGGCAAAATATTCAAGTGTGCCCAGAAAGCGCTTGGGGTCGCCGGTCTTGAGGGCATCTTTCATAGCAAAATACGAAAGGTCTGTATCAAAAAGGTTTGCCTCTCTTCCGAGGTTTGCCGGAGAATGGGCATCAGAATTGGAAACCAAGGTGAGCCCGTCCAATGATGAGACCCGCCAGTTCATCGCAGGGTCAGCGGAAAGCCCGGTCTCTACAGCGAAGATCTGGGAGGTAAGATCCTCGAAGCATTCTTCAATGGAGTCAAAACCCGATTTCGAGCCAAGGACGGAAAACCAGGGGGTCCAGATGTGTGCAGGTATCAGGAATGCATCTTCTGAGGTTTCAAGGACGATCTCAAGAAGCGTCTTGGAATCAAGTCCCAGGATCGGCCTCCCATCAGAGGCGATGTTGCCGATCCGGTCAAGTCTGCTGTTGATTTTCTCAGCAATGTCAAGGGTGGGCGCCAGGATCACATTGTGGACTTTCCTGGTCTTCCCGCCCTTTTTGTAGATACTGCTGATCTCAACGCTCAGCATGAATCGTACGGGCCCGGCACAACTGGGCGGCACCATGTGAGCCGTTTCCCCTGCATACTCCGGCTTTAAGCTAAACAGGCCGTCTTCTGCGGGCACAAGCTTCTCGGAAAGCTCAGAAAACCATTGTGGGTGGGTAAAATCTCCGGTGCCGACAACCGCAATCCCTTTCAACTGAGCCCAGAGGTTCACGTGCTCCAGATTCAGATTTTTTGCTGTTGCCCTTGAAAGATAGGAATGGACGTGAAGATCGGCAATGAATTCCATCTAACAAATACGTGGGAGCTGTTCGCCGGCTAGCATATCCAGGATACGGGTGCCTCCGACACCGGTTTTCATAAAGACCCTGCCGGGATTTTCCGCAACTACCCTGCCAATGATCGCGGCATCACTGCCGTATGCATGTGCCTTTATGCACTTTAGGACTTTTTCTGCATCCTCGGGTGCCACAAATGCTATTAATTTCCCCTCATTGGCGATATAGAGGGGGTCAAGTCCGAGTAGTTCACACGCCCCCTCCACTCCTTCGCGCAATGGTATCTGGTCTTCTACCAGTTCAATACCAACGTTTGACTGAAGGGCAATTTCGTTTAAAGTAGTGGCAAGCCCGCCGCGTGTGGGATCCCGCATGGCGTGGATCTGATTACTTGCGGCCATCATCTCTGCTACCAGCCCGTTTAATGGAGCGGAATCGCTTTGAATCGGGGCATCGAAAGAAAGCCCCTCCCGCATGGAAAGAATGGTTACCCCGTGATCGCCCACGGTGCCGCTGACAAGAACTGAATCTCCAACCTTGGCATTTTTTCCGGCAATATGAGCATTGTTTCTTATGATACCGACCCCGGAAGTATTGATAAAGATCTTATCCACGTTGCCGCGATTGACGACTTTGGTATCGCCGGTAATAATCTGTACCCCCGCAGTCTCAGCCGCTTCCTTCATGGATTGTATGATCCGGGTAAGGTCGGCCATGGGAAACCCCTCCTCTAAAATGAAACCCACACTGAGATAGAGGGGTACTGCACCGCGCATAGCCAGGTCATTTACAGTGCCATGGACTGCAAGGCAACCAATATCGCCACCCGGGAAAAAGATAGGGTCCACCGTGTAAGTGTCCGTGGAAAAAGCCAGTCTGTGTTCTCCTATTTCAAACACGGTGCTGTCTTCCAGGCTGTCCAAGAGGTCATTTTTGAATTCAGGCAGAAACACACGGGTTATCAGCTCATGGGAAGCCCGGCCTCCGCTGCCATGGTCCAACAAAATCGTATCTTCTTTTTTCATAATTCTTACTGTGCTCCTATAGTTGCCAGTATCGAAAAACAGTGTATTCCAAATATGACGGCTTCGTAAAAAGTCAAAAAACGTCCTTTTTTGTCATTCCGGGCTCTCCGCCATAGGCTCTGGCCCGCAGGCGGGCGA